>JAIRUC010000143.1 GCA_031254615.1 Treponema sp.
TAAACAGCCGCTCCCCGAAACGTTAGACGCAAGGGCGGTGCTTGAGGCTTTTTCCGGCAGAAGGGAAGCGCTGGAAACAATTGAATCAGAATACAGAGACGAAATTTTTGCCCTTAAAGATTTGCAAAAAAACGCGGTTAAACTTGGTCTTGATCTGTCCGGCGGTTTAAGTATCGTCTTGCAGGCGAATCTTGACGCGCTTGCGGAAAGGCTGGGACGATCATTGACCGAAGCCGATCGTGTAGATGCAATGGACAGGTCTTTGGAAGTTTTGAACAGCCGTATCGACCGTTTTGGTTTGACAGAGCCTGTTATCCGCCGTCAGGGGTCGGATCAGATATATATTGAAATTCCGGGAACTGCCGATCCGGAACGGATTAACGATATTATTATGGGTAAGGGAAGCCTTACATTTAATATGGAAGATTCCGAAGCGACGGTTGCGTTTAACAATTACTACAGGGCAAACCCTACAACAACTTTTGACGCAAGCGGAAATTTAATCGATCCTTCAATTGTTCCTTCCGATGTAATGATTCTTGGCTACTACACCAAGGATAAATACGGACTGGATGAGCAGGTTAGAAATTCCGACGGAAGCCTGATGTATATCGCTGTTAAAAAAGATATCAAGGATAACGGCCTTGACGGTAATCACATACAGGAAGCTCTTGTAGAGCGAAACAATATGGACGGAAAACCGGAAGTTACTTTCAGGCTGGATACTGAAGGCGGGGAAATTTTCTACCGGCTGACATCCGCGAATGTTGACAAAATGCTGACCATTGTACTTGATGACAAGGTAAGGTCCCGCGCTACAATCACAACTGCCATTCGTGACAGTGTGCGTATTTCAGGATTTGGTATGGATGAGGCGAACAACCTTGCCATGATTTTGCGTACTGCCGCCCTTCCTGTAGAACTTGAAGTTGCCAGCCAGCAAAGTATCGGCGCTTCGATGGGTGAAGACACAATCCGTCAGGGACTTTACGCTTTGTTAGGCGGCGTTGCGGCGGTCTTAATCTTTATGCTCGTGTATTACAAGACAGCCGGCATTAACGCCGTTGTCGCTCAAATTTTAAATTTCTACATTATGTTCAGTATTCTTTCCGCTCTTAACTTTACATTGACATTACCCGCTATCGCCGGTTTTATTTTAACGATCGGTATGGCGGTAGACGCCAGCGTAATTATCTTTGAGCGTATGAAGGAAGAAATGCGTCTTGGCAAAACCCGCAAGGCGGTAATTGAGTCCGGATTTGACAAAGCGTTTTGGGCGATTATGGACGGCAATATTACAACCTTTATTGCGGCCTTGTTCCTTTCGCAGCTTGGTTCCGGCCCAATCAGAGGCTTTGCAGTAAGCCTTTCAATCGGCGTATTTTCATCGGTCTTTACCGCCCTCTTTGTGTCGCGGCTCATCTTTGACTTTGGCACCGACGTTTTCGGCTCAAAAGGCCTTTCTGTAAGCTGGAGAACCAAAATTCAGCGTGACACGATCAATCAAAAAGGTTTGAGGGTAATTTAATGAAAAATATTATACGCTTTTCCAGATTTTTTCTTCCCGCCGCCATTCTTTCCGGCGTCATAATTATTTTCGGCGTTACGGGATTTTTGACAAAAGGATTTGCCCTTGGCGTGGATTTTCAGGCCGGTCTTATTCAGGAAGTACAGTTTGCCCCAACCGCTTTCAGCCTTCGCTGGTCGGGTACGACAAGCGCGATTCTTTCCTTTGACCGGGGTAATCTTTTTATTGTTATTTCCGGTTCGGGAATAGAGAATAAGAGTTATACATTTTCGTTTAACGAATATCCCACAATTGGCTCTCTTTCGCGGGCTTTAACGCAGCAGTTGGAAGAGATCGAAGTAAACCTTGCGGCAAGAGAAAATATTAATTCCCAATGGCTGTTGTTCAGCTCTTTGGGAAATCCCTATTTGAGCCAGACACCCTATGTGGTGCATTACATTGATCCGCAAAGCCCTCCTGTCGATATTTCAGAAGTAAGGGCGGCGATGGCCGGCATTGCGCAGGGTTTTTCCGTGCAGAACATCGGCTCGCCGCAGGATCGTCATTTTATGATCCGTATCGAAGACAAGGATGACGGCCGTGTCCGCTCCGACGAGATTACGGGGCTTTTGGAAGCTCATTTTGGAAAAGGAGAAGTAGCAACGCTCCGTTCCGATTATGTAGGTTCACGTTTTTCAAAAGACCTTACAGATCAGGCCGGTATTCTTTTGGGACTTACCCTGCTGTTGATTCTGTTATACGCAACAATCCGGTTTAAGCCGCAGTACGCTGTCGGCGCGGTGCTTGCGATTATTCACGACGCTGTTGTTGTTGTGGCGTTTGTTGTGTGGACTCGTATGGAATTTACCACCAGCACAATTGCGGCGATCCTTACTATAATTGGTTATTCTATCAATAACACCATCGTTATCTTTGACCGTGTCAGGGAAAACAACAGAATCTATCCCGATTCTCCGTTTGTTGATGTATTGAACATTTCATTAACCGGCGTACTTGGCCGTACATTGATTACTACATTAACAACCATGCTGGCAGTATTGTCGCTGTTTATCTTTACCACAGGTTCAATGAAGGATTTTGCTCTGGCGCTTCTTGTAGGTCTTGTATCCGGCGTGTATACTTCGCTTTATGTCGCTACGGCCGTTGTGTATTTTTGGGAGAACATGAAAACCAAACGTGAAAAGAAGAAGCTGGCTGTTGCGTATAACAAATGACTGTAATCCGTTCAAATGTTTTGGGATTCTGTATGGGCGTGCGCCGTGCGGTGGCTATGGCTGCCGAAGAAGCGGCGCGCGTTAAAGATTCGGGTGGCCGGGTTTTTACGCTTGGCCCGTTAATACATAATCCCGAGGTTTTGGACGATCTGAAAATTCGCGGTGTCGAAGAACTTTCCGGACAGGAAGAAAACATTAAAGGCAATTCCCTGATTATCCGCGCGCACGGAGTCGCTCCTCAGCTTGAAATCGGCCTGCGCGACAGGGGGGCGCACATTTTAGACGCTACCTGCCCCAAAGTGAAGGCAAGCCAGTTAAAAGCCGAAGAACTCGCGCGCGCGGGATACGGTCTTTTTCTTGCGGGAGAAGCCCATCACGCGGAGATTGAAGGAATCTTTGGTTATGTACAATCCTGCAATCCTGTTTTTTGCGCGGTAGTGGACAATGCCGCTGATGCCGGAAAAGAGGCCAAAAAACTTTACAAAATTAACAGCGATACAAAGACCGCTCTTTTGGGACAGACCACCATTTCCGAAGAATTGTACCGGGCGATCGGCAAGGCTGTCGGAATGTTTTTTCCCAATTTGGAAATAATACAGACCATCTGCGCTTCTTCAAAAGAGCGGCAGCAGGCAATACGCGATTTATTGAATGAGGTCGACGCTGTAATCATCGCCGGCGGAAAAAAATCCGCTAACACAAACCGCCTGATGGAGATTGCGAAAGAAAGCGGCAAACCTTGTGTTTTAGTCGAAAAAGCCGGCGAAATACCGGTTGAATTCTACTCTTATGAAACAGTGGGTTTAAGCGCCGGGGCTTCTACGCCCGATTCTGTTATTGAAGAGATAGAGCTGGAATTGATGAGGTAGGGCATACATTTCTAGGGCGCACGGGGGAAATTGTAGCTTATGGAAGCCTATGGTCATAGGCAGGGGCTTGTACAGTCGTTTTGAAGCTAACTAAAATATAATTGATTTTTCTTCCGATTCTCGGTATTATCTAATTATGCCAATAGCTGGAAAAATATCGCCGGCAGATTTACCCTTTCTTTTGTCAAGGGACTAATTTTTGCCGGAAAAGGCGACATACCTCTCTTTGACCATAGTGCAAACGGTATAGAAATCGTTTACCCCCCATGTGTAACTCACTCTAAATTAAGCAATATTACAATATATTTTTCTCAGCCCTTGCGCAAAATCTTACATTTCGCTTAACGCTTTTTCGGCTTCCGCTATTTCATCATAGGGCATAACATGATCCGCGTAGATAATTGAATTTTCGTGCCCCTTCCCCAAAAGCAGGACAAGGTCGCCTGCGCGGGCCAAGCTCAGCGCTTTGCGGATCGCGCTGGGGCGATCCGGTATCAAAAAGAAATTTTTATCGCGCGTGAAAACTTTTATGTTGTTTTGCACCCTTGTTTCAATCCCCTTGGCGATTTCTTCCAGAATGTCCATGGGTTTTTCGCCGCGTGGGTCTTCGTCCGTAAGAACGATAAAGTCCGAATAACGCGCCGCGAGGTTTCCCTGATGTGCGCGTTTTAGCGTATCACGCTCTCCGGCGGAGCCGAAAAGGGTGATTAGTCTGCCGCCTGTTTTATCAAGACGGGCTCTTGTAGTAGGAAGTATTGCATGAAAAGACGACGGAGTATGGGCGTAATCCACAACCAGTTCAAAGGGTTGTCCCTTGTTAATGGCTGTCATCCTTCCTCGTACCGGTTTAAATATGCTGACAAATGGGATAATTTTCCGTACCGGTACATTTAACAAATTAGAGACTGTAAGCAGGGCGGCCAGAACATTGCCTATGTTAAATGAGCCGGGAAGATAATCTTTAACTTCAATTTGTTCGTTTAAATCCTTTATAAAAACACGATAACTGTTTCCCAATGCGCCGCTTTCAATTGTTTGGGCGGCAAGATTCGAGTCAGCGCCTTCGCGGCTGTAGGAATAAGTTTTGCATTTTACCGCTTGCGAAAAAAAATCAGCGCTTTTGTCGTCCGCGTTAATTACGCCGAAGGGTTCAAAATCGCAAGATAAATTAATTGGCGCGTAACAATCAAGAGCGCGGAACAGGTTTGCCTTGTCGTCCCTGTACTGTTCCCATGTTCCGTGGAATTCAAGATGTTCGTGAGTTACATTTGTAAGAACCGCAGAGCAAAAATTTACGTCTCCCAGACGGTTGGTTTTCCGCGAAAGGCCGTGGGAGCTTGCTTCCACAACCGCGTACTCACAGCCGTTATCCGCCATTTCCCGCAAAAGCCGCTGGACGACAACTGCTTCGGGCGTGGTTTGATGTTCGCTGTTCCACAGAGCCTCCCCGCCAAGACTGCGCTCTACAGTGGAAAAAAAACCGGCCTTTTTTCCCATCAGCGAAAGTAACTGCCAGATAAGATAAACAGTCGTGCTTTTCCCTTCTGTTCCCGTAACGCCTGTTACAAACATTCGCCGTGAAGGGGATTTGTAAAAAGAATCGGCGAGCGGGGACATGGCAAAGCGGGAATTATTCACCCTGAGATAAACTATGCCTGACTTTTTATCAAAATCATCAATTTCGTGTACTATGACTGTTGCCCCGCGGGAAATTGCGTCGTCAATGAACAGACTGCCGTTTGTGTGCAAACCCGGAAGCGCAAAAAAAAGATTCCCCGGTTTTACGTTACGCGAATCGTATTCAAGACCAGTAACCGGCGGATCGGAATCTCCCTCTCTTGCGATAAGCCCTGCCTTTTTTGCGGTTTCGGGCGTAAAAAATTCCGACAGGCGCTGTTCCACGTTGAAAAATTACTCCTCTCCAAAGACAATCGCGGTAAATGTAAGAAGTTCGGTATCCCGCGCTTTCCATGAATCAATGGGAAGCCCCGCTTTTACGCAAATATATTCCAGATATTCATCAAGATTCCAGCCCTGTTCTACCGGGACCTGCGGCAGTAAAACGCCCGAACGCCCGTTCCTGATAATGTAAAGCCCGTGAACGCCGACTTTTATCTGCCGCGGATCATTACAGTGCGTCATTGGGGAAAGCGCGGATATTTCAATTTGGCAATGAGCCAGTTCTTCCGGCCTTAGCGGCGGAAAGCGGGGATCGCCGAAAGCGGCTTCTTTTGCCATTAGGCGGACAGTTTCTATCAGCGGCAGGTTAGCTGTCATTCTGCCGATGCACCCGCGCAGACTGTGACCTGAGTCTTTCATATGAAG
>JAIRUC010000156.1 GCA_031254615.1 Treponema sp.
GTAGACAAGGCCAACGCCACTAATCACCGGAAGGGCTTCCCGCAGTCCGCCGTTTTACAAAATGCGATCTATTTTGTGTATTTAGATCTTTGGCATACATTTATGCCTCACCATGAGACAAAAGCAATGCCTTCGCATAAAATTTTTGGGAAACTTTGGCCGCAAGGAACCTCAACCGAACCCGCAGGGTGAAGGTTCCCCTCTTGATGCGGCTGTAACATCGAACAAAATTGGCAAGGAAGCCAATTTTGTTCGCTTATTCTTTGATATTGTATTTCTTCCTAAACCGTTCAATGCGTCCCGCTGTGTCTACAAGTTTCTGCTTGCCGGTAAAGAAGGGATGGCAGGCCGAACATATTTCAACCTTGATGTCCTTGGTTGTGGAACGTGTTTCGATCACGTTTCCACAGGCGCAGGTAATTTTAGTCATTTCGTACTTGGGGTGAATTCCGTCTCTCATTTTTGTCCTCCAAAAAATTGTCCAACTCCGGTTTTACCGCAAAGCCCGATACCGGGCGGCGGTAAAAAGGTTTAAGGACTAGTCCATGCCTCCGGTTCCGGTATTCATGGATCTTAGGAATGCTTCATTATTCTTGCTTTTCTTCATTCTGTCAACCAGCAGTTCGATAATTTCGACATCGTCCATAGGATTGATAACTTTGCGCAAAATCCAGATTTTCTGCATTTCTTCCTCGGAAAGCAGCAGTTCTTCCTTTCTGGTGCCGGATTTTTTGATATTGATGGCGGGGAACAGGCGGCGGTCGGAAATACGCCTGTCAAGGTTAATTTCCATATTACCGGTTCCTTTGAATTCTTCAAAAATTACTTCGTCCATGCGGCTGCCGGTTTCCACAAGCGCGGTGGAAATGATTGTAAGACTGCCGCCTTCTTCGATATTGCGCGCCGCGCCGAAAAAGCGCTTGGGTTTGTGAAGCGCGTTGGAGTCGACACCGCCGGAAAGGATTTTTCCCGATGTCGGAACGGTCTGGTTATAGGCGCGCGCAAGACGGGTAATTGAGTCCAGAAGGATGACCACGTCTTTTTTGTGCTCGACAAGGCGCTTTGCCTTTTCCAGAACCATCTCCGTAACCTGCACATGGCGGGAGGCCTGTTCGTCAAAGGTTGACGAAATTACTTCCGCGCGCACGGTGCGTTCCATGTCCGTTACTTCTTCCGGACGCTCATCTATGAGCAGGACGATAAGGTAAACTTCCGGGTGGTTTTTTGTAATCGCGTTCGCGATTTTTTGCATCATGATCGTTTTACCAGTTCTTGGGGGAGCTACAATCATTGCGCGCTGACCTTTTCCTATCGGACAGAAAAGGTTGATTATTCGCTCGCTTATTCCTTCGGTAGAAAATTCAAGGTCGAGTTTTCTGTTAGGATACAGGGCTGTAAGGTTGTCAAAAGGAATTCTGCTCTGCGCGACTGTCGGGTCGTCGTAGTTGACTGTTTCCACCCTCAGCATCGCAAAAAAGCGTTCGCCTTCTTTGGGACTGCGAATCTGCCCGTAAACCGTGTCGCCTGTTTTCAGGGCAAAGAGCCGGATTTGGCTTGGGCTGATGTAGATGTCATCCGGGCCTGGCAGGTATGAATTCTGCGGACTGCGCAGAAACCCGTAACTGTCCGGGAGAATTTCCAAAGAGCCGTAGGCGTATATGATACCGCCCCTTTCCGTATGCGCCTTTAACAGCGCGAAAACTATTTCCTGTTTTTTTAGCGACACCATATCATCGTGTGTGATATTGTAACAGGAAGCTAGCGCCCGCAAGTCGATCATGTTTAATCTGATTAGCTCATTTATCGTAAGCCTTGGTTTGCCGTTATCCTGCTCCTGACGCGGAACGGGTTTGCCGTAAAGGTCGGGCATCGAAGGTAACGGCGGCAGCGACGGTAATGTTTCGCCGTTTCCGTTTTGATGTTCGGTTTCGTTAGAAGATGAGTAGGGTCTTCTGTTCCCTGCGCGGACAACTACGCGGCTTGATTTTTCATTGTTGTCGGATTCTTCTTCTTGAGGACTTTCTGTTTTCTGATTTTCGGCATCGCCGTTTTCAATTTCTGTCGGCTTTCTGCCCCTTCGCACAATTGCCATTTTTACCACCTATTTCATGTGATTGTATTTATTTGATTGAATTTTTAAAGATACTTCCTTTATAAACTTTTCTCATTTTTTTGTCAATAGTGTCTGCAATATTTCAAGTACCGCAATTGCGGCTTTTATACGGACTTCGTTTCTTGAGCCTGTAAAATGGTGTTCATTTGCCATAATTTCACCTTTTTTTGAAGCAGCCACTACCCATACAGTTCCAACCGGAACATCACTGCCGTCTCCTGCCGGCCCCGCAAGGCCTGTTACAGCCGCCGCCGCGTCCGCGCCGCTTTTTTGCACAGCTCCTCTTGCCATTGCGCAGGCGGTCTGTCTGCTGACAAGACCGAAGGTTTCCGGTATTTTTTCGTCAATGCCCAGCATGGAAACTTTTGCCTCTTTTGTGTATGTTACAAAAGAACCCCACAGTACTTCTGAAGCGCCGGGTACGCCTGCCAGCAACGCCGATACAATACCCGCTGTACAGGATTCAGCCAATGCCAAAGTAATGGAGCTGGTTTTTAATTTATGTATCAGCTCATTCGCAGTTTTTTCTGCGCTTTCAAGTAACTTTTTGCTATGCTCTTCCATTTACCCGCTGTAAATCCGCTTTTATTTCTTCTGTCGGCCGCTGGAAAATTTCTACGTCTTTTTCCACGCCGGTCATTTTGCACTTACCTTCAAAAAGCACCCCGTCCGCAATCCGCAGTCTTGAAGCGCTTACATCACCATGAACCCTTGCCCCGCTCATCATGTCAACTTTATCCATGGCAAATACTGTGCCGGATATGCTGCCGTAAACTGTAAGCGAACTTACAGTAATATGATCGGCTTCTACAACCGCATCCTTGTCTACGATGAGCGCGCCTGATGCTTCAATCGTTCCCTTAAAAGTCCCCTGAATTTTCAGTGTTGTTTCAAATTTTAACATTCCGGTAAAACTTGTGGTTTTTCCCAAAACCACAGTATTGGAATCATCTAATCTTTCTCTTTTAGACATCCTTACTGCTGCTCCTGATGTAAATGCTTTCGTATTTTCTTTTCCAGAACGGAAAGGCCTATTTCTTCTTTTTTCAGATTTTCCCAATCGTTTATCGTTTTTTCGATTCTTGCGTCTAACGCCGCTATATGTTTGCGGACAGACATTATTTTTTCGCTTACATGTTTTACATGATCTTTTGTTTCCTGATTTGTACTTTCACTGATCATTGAAATAGCATTGTCAAGCTCGTCAATACTGGCGACAAAAACAGAAAGATTGTCTTTTAAATCCTTGTTTAACTCTTCGGCAAGGGTAAGGCGGGTTTCGCGTACTGCGATTTGATTAAACAACTCATGGTTACGCAAAACCGCGTTTATCCGGGCAAGCACCTCTGAAAAATTAAAGGGCTTTGTTATATAGTCATCAACTCCCGCTTCAAAACCCGCGACTTTATCTTTTACATCATCCAGAACGGAAAGCATGATGACAGGGATTCTGTTGAAGTTAGGATCGTTTTTAAGGGCTTTTGTAATTTCCCAGCCTGTCATTCCGGGCAGTATGTTGTCAAGAATAATTAAATCGGGATAGAATTTTTTAACCTTTTCCATGACATCATTGCCGTTCTGGGTTTTCTCAACAACAAACCCAAGTTTGGATAACATCACTTCAAAAAAATCAAGATTAATGGCGTCATCGTCTGCGATTAAAACTTTCTTTTGGTTGTTCATCGTTTTATTTTACCCCAAAGCGCGCCAAGAATCAACATAATAGCCGCAGATAAAGTAAAGATAAAACCCAGGTAATCGCCGTACTTTGTATATAGAGTATTTTCTTTTACAATCGGGACTGTCCCTTTGAGCCACGCTTCTGTAAAGGGCTTTGCCATGGCGGTTATCCTGCCGTTTGGGTCGATTATGCAGGTTTGGCCTGAAACAGTGGAACGTACCATAGGGCGGCAGTTTTCCACAGCCCTGAAAACCGCCGTTGAAAGGTGCTGGTTTTGGGCGGGCAGGCTGTTCGACCACGCGTCGTTGGAAAGATTGATAAGCACATCCGCGCCGCGCCGGACAAAATTTCCTGACAAATATCCGAAGGTGTCTTCAAAGCATATTGGCGCTGAAAAGGTAAAACCCGGTCCCGAAAATACTGTCGCTTCTTCGCCTTTTTCCCAAAAATGAGTATCCGCTTTTTTCAGAGCGCGGTACACGGCGGGGAACTGCCTGCTGTACGGAAAATATTCGGTAAAGGGAACAAGGTGGAGTTTCCGGTAAATCCCTGAGATTTGCCCGTTTTCAAAAAGAATCGCCGCGTTGTAATCGACGCGGTTTCTTTCATCCCGATTGGGATTTTTCGCCGGTTCCATGCGGGCGTCGTCGTTGCCGATTAAAAAAGGCGCGTCCTTTGTTGAAAGGTACTCCAAAAGTTCTTTTACTATCTGCCAGAAATTCTGATTGTCGCGGTGTGTTGTCTGCCAGTGAATACGAGGGACAAAAGCGGTTTCCGGCCACACGACAAGCTGAGGTTTCGGCGCGGAAGCGAGGGCTTCATCGGAGAGCCGTTTTAAAATTGAGAGGTCTTTGCGGTATGCCTCAAGAATCTGTATTGGATGAGGCGCTTTGGACGCTTCCCACGGATCGGTGTTGTGCTGAACAAGGGCAATCGTTGCCGACGGATAAGAAGAAAAATCTTTTACGGAAACAATGCCGAAAACAAGGCAGGCAGAAAGAACTGCTGTCCAAACAATTGCGGAAATTTTTTCTTTGCCGAAAAATGAGACTGCGGCTCTGCCAATTCCCTTAATTCCTTCGCCGGCGGAAAAATCCTTTAACGCCGCAGAAAGCCAAAAGGACGGAAATGTTACAAGGGCGCTGACGCCCCACACGCCCGTAACGCTTGCGATCTGAATTAACGGAATTACGCGCCATTGCGAGTAACCGGTTATTCCAAAAGTGTACCCGA
>JAIRUC010000169.1 GCA_031254615.1 Treponema sp.
AAATAATCGGAACATTATCAAGAAGGCTGTCTGCGATTAATTGTTTGGCATCGCCATCAATCCCATGGTTATAAATTAAAACATTGGTATCAAGCGAAATTTTAGTCATAATCGTTTGCCTCGTCACGGTTAAATCTAAAATCTGTCAGATCAAGACGGCATTTATCAAAAATTGCGCGTCTAGCGTCCCGTCTGGCAGGGGCAGGTAATTCTTCGTCTATTGTTATCGTCACTTTCTTCTTTTGTGGAATAGAAATCGGCTTGTCAGGAATAAACCGCTCATTCTCAAATATGCCTGTGATTACTAACATTTGAACCTCCATATAATGCTACGTATTGTTGTTAGTATATCAGGATTTCAGGCAATGAGCAAGTAAGTAAGTTGGTTTGTATCCAGAACAATTTGATCTGCCCCTTGGACAGTACGAATCCAAGCCAGAAACCGCCCAATTAGAACAGTTTTTGGCTTGTTTTATCTTTTTTTGAAGTTACATTACATAATACCTAAAACTGCTTTCTACAATTTTGGGATGTTCTATAGCAATATTGCGCCAACTGCTAAAACCGCCGTACCGCACGAACAATATTTGTATCATTCTTGTCATAATCTCTCTGTCTGCCATTATCACCGAAGTGCTGTATCCACGAAGTAGAGCTGTTATTCTCAGACGAGGACCAGTACCATTCATTCTTAAACCCGCCCAGACCATTCATCTTGAGGTTTGAATACATCAAATTGAGTTCTGCCTTGCTGGGCAAAAACCAATCCCGAAACCCGCCAAAGTTTAAGTTTACACAGTACTGCACCGCAGTGGCGGATTCCCCCAGTTGATTCATGGCAGCCAATACCGCCTGGGTATTATCTTTTCCTTCACCTAACCCTGTTTTCCTTCCTCCAGCGTCTGTTCCTTTTGTACCCCATCGAGTTGTTGTCTCTGTGGATGCCAATGCTGCTTCCAGATATCGCCAGCCGCCTGAATTGTTTCCTTTATCATAGAAGATAAGCCCACCAGCCGGTCCAGTGTCCCCGATTTTGTAAATGGTTGGAGCGGGAGGTTCCACCTGAGTCTGTACCGGAATCTGTACCACCGGAGCCGCCTGTGTCTGTGTTGCCGCCGCCGTCCCGCTGCCGGAAGGCGCTTGTTTTGGCATAGTAGCCGCCACCGTTGTTTTCCCTCCTGTAAGCAGGGCCGTCATGAGCCTTTCATCTTCAATATTGGCGCGGTACTGTACTTCTACCGAGGCGTTCTGCACGTTCAACACGCGGATCACAATCCGGTAAAGCCCGCCCAGATCGGTAAGGGAACCGGAAATAATCGACTGCGCTCCCAGCATACGCCCCAACTCCTGCATGGAGTCGTCTCCCACTTTGCCGGAAAACTGAAAGTCAAATTCGCCCCGGATAAGGTCTACTTCCTTTCGGTCAACAACGGTAAGTTTTTTGCTGTCTACAAGATTAGCCGTCAGTTCATCCAGCACATAGCCGGAAAACTTGTCATGAGGTGAATTGAAATTAAGCGGGGCGATTTTTGACCCCTCTGCAATCCGTTCATCAATACGAACCGCGGCTTTTTTAAGCGCCTGATCCAGCGTTATACCGCCGGGACTTGCCGCAGAATCTTCCGCCGGAATTGCCGCCGTTTTTGCGCTTGTGGTACAGCCCATAATCAGCATAATCAAGGGAATTATGTAAAAAAGTTGGTTTTTCATGCTCAATCCTCCAAATAATATCCCCTCATATTATTAATATAAAACCATTTATATAGATACGTGTCAAGTTTAAATAATGAAAATATAAGATAAATAATATATGAAGGGCAAAGAACCCACTTTACGCGGGATTTTAGCGGCAAATCTCAAAGAGCACCGTAAAATGCTGGGGCTTTCACAGGAAAAACTGGCAGAGATGGCTGATTTATCATGGCAAACCGTGAACAGTATTGAGTGCCACAGGACATGGGTGAGCGAAAAAACCCTGGAAAACCTTGCGGATGCTCTTAAAATTGATGCTTTTCAACTATTATTACCCATAATCAATACCATTCCAAAGGCAATAAATTCCGGGGAAGCAGTCAAAAAATTGGTAAAAATTAAGCGAACATTTGATGATTCATTCAATAAAATCGTGAATTTAATAAAATAGGGGCTGCATACTCTCACATAAAGGCCGATTTTTCCTTTGTTCTGCCCGGAAGAAGACTTGAACTTCCATGCCGGTGAAGGCACTGGTACCTGAAACCAGCGTGTCTACCAATTCCACCATCCGGGCTGTTAAGGCAGTATCCCCTTTTTGGGGGGAAAAGTCAATATGGCATATTGCCAAAAAAGAGCAAAAATTTTATATTTTTAGGGTTTACCCCCTTGACCAAAATGTGTTTTATTTTTAATTTTTCAGGACTATGGTAAATTCGCAGTAGTGTCTCCAAAAAGTCGGTTTTGGAGGTTTGCCCTTGTAGCTCAGTTGGCAGAGCATATCCATGGTAAGGATAAGGTCATCAGTTCGATTCTGATCGA
>JAIRUC010000312.1 GCA_031254615.1 Treponema sp.
GAATGGGGCGAAGTAACTTCCACCTCAAACTGCACCGATTATCAGGCGCGCAGGCTTAACATCCGCTTTAAAGACGACGACGGAAAAAACAAATATGTCCACATGCTGAACGGGACCGCGATTGCCATCTCCCGCGCGATTATCGCCATTCTGGAAAATTTCCAGCAAGCGGACGGCACTGTGCGGCTTCCTCGTGCTTTAGTTCCTTACTGCGGGTTTGATGTTATAAAGAGGAAATGAAAGCGGTATGGAAGAGTTTTTATCACAAGCAACGAAATAATTTTATACCGAAAATTCGTGGTAAATTCTTCCTCCGCGGTTAAATTCTTATTCCACCCACGCCGTTAGCTGCTCATCCCACGTTTTCACCTCACGCGTTAGCTGCTAAAAATATTAAAAAAGGATTTGATTTTCCCGAAAAACCGGTGTATATTTTACATTGGAAAAAGACGTGGAAAAAAATATTGTCTTTTTTGTACTTTTGATATTTGTCCCATCAACAAATGCTGGCGCGGAAATTGTAACTTTGGATGACTTTTTGGAATTTTATGGGGTTCATTATGATATTTAACAGAAAAAAGTATAAGCGGATTAATTTTTATTGTGAGAGTAAATAATATTCTTTGTAATTGTTGCTTGATAAAATCCGCCAAAAGAGATAAAATTACAACTACAATCTTTAAAAAGCGCCAGTAAATGTTATAGGAGGGAATAAAACTATTATGACATTAAATAAAAATTTGTCTATAAAAATATCAGTTCTTTTGATGTTTATTTTATTGGGTCTGTCCGGCTGTTTTAGCCAATGGCAGGGCGATTTGGCGAAAATCGTTATTTTTTTCGGCTCGGGACGCGCGGCCTATGCTCCCGAGGATACTGCAACACATCAGAAACTTGACCATGAAATTACACTTATAGGGAAAACAGAAACGTTAAACTTCAAGAGTAAAGGCACTAAAACCTTCGAAGAATACGCGGCTCCGGGGGAGTATACAATATGGGTCTATTCCTATCTGGAGAGCGGCATTTATGCGGCCGGCACTATCGATGCAAATTTACTGGCAGGTCAGGATAATATCATAACGGTATCTATGCGTGAGGCGTTCCTTGTAAAGTTTGACTCCAAGGGCGGCAGCGAAGTGCCGGATCAAATAATAATCACCGGCAACAATGCAGTTAAGCCGTCTGATCCTAAATACGGCGATTACTCTTTTGAAGGATGGTATAAGGACGAAAGCGAGTGGAAGGAACTTTATGACTTTAACGAACCGGTAACAGAAAATATCACTCTTTATGCAAAATGGATCGAAAATATTGAACAGCAAACTCATCTTGTAAGCTTTAACTCCAATGGCGGCAGCAATGTAGACGCTCAAACAGTAAACCACGAAAGCCATGCAGTTGAGCCGTCTGCTCCTACAAAAACCGGTTACCAGTTTGACGGATGGTATAAGGACATCGATTTAACGGTACCTTATGGCTTTAACGAACCGGTAACAGAAAATATCACTCTTTACGCAAAATGGGTCGAAAATATTGAACAGCAAACCCACACTGTAAGCTTTAACTCCGATAACGGCAGTGTTGTAGCTGATCAAACGGTACTCCACAACGACAAGGCAGTTGAGCCGGATGCTCCTACAAAAAGCGGTTACCAATTTGAAGGATGGTACGTGGACAGCGGTTTGACTGACCTTTATAACTTTGATACCTCGGTAACAAAAGATATCACCCTTTACGCAAAATGGAGTTTAAATGATGACAACTCCGTCATTGAAATAATAATCAACATGGATGAATGGGAGTTGCTGGAGGACCCGGTATTGATGATGGCCGTAGGCGGGAAAATGAACTTTACCATAAAGGAAACATACGCGGCTTATCAATGGTATATGGAAGGCAGTCTTGTTGGAAATGCTTCCTCCTATACTTTTGAGCCGCCGTCAGCCGGTATTTATGAAATAGCGGTAATAGTAGAAAACAGTACAGGGCAAAGGAGATCCGGTTCCTGTCAGGTAATAGTACGTTAAATTGGGAGAAAACAATGAAAAAAGCGCTTGTTGGAATAAAAAAAATAATGCGGATTACGGCTGTTGCTGTATTATTATTGCCGGTGCTGTTGATTTTCTCCTGTGGTGATACATTTGCGCCTGTTCACGAAAAATCTGAAATGGCAAAAGTATCTGTCGCCGTTATGAACCGAAGCGGACGGACTGTTCTGCCCGACTTAACCGGAATAACATACGAGTTACGGGGCGGCAGTGCAGGATCGGGCGAAGATAAAGTCCTTGCCGAATTTTCTACAGAAGGAACCACGCTTTTTCTGGAACCGGGAAACTGGGACTTTACCCTGAACGCTTATATTGATGGTGACCTTGTACTCAGTGGGGGTATTTCTAACCAGACAATCGCTTTGGCAAATAACACTCTCACTTTTTATCTTTTCCCTTTGGACGGCGGACAGGGCGCGATACATATCACTTTTTCATTCCCGGACTATGCCGGTATCACAAGAATAGAAGCGAGTTGCGCCGATTCTTCACTTTTAACAGGATCATTTGGAGCAAATGACTTTGAGACAAGCGGTGAAGAAACACAATTTATTTACATTAAAGACAGTATTCCCGCAGGCGATTATTTTATCAGTTTTAAATTTTTCAGCGGAAATGATCTTTTGCAGGTTAAATCCGAGTTGGTACTGGTACGCAGTAACATGACCAGTTCCAAAGAAATAGATATAACAGCGTTTGCGGTAACGGTTCCGGGTGGCACTCTTGCGGATAAATTGGACTGGCTTTATGCCCATGTGCCCTATGCGCAAGATGGTGTTGAATATATTATTGAAGTAAAAGCCAATGAAAATATTGGGCCGCATGGTTTGGATTATGGTAAAACGGTAAGCATAACCTTGATAGGCGATACCGCAATGCGAACCATCAATCTTTCTGGAACAGGCTCTCTGTTTACTGTAGATTCCGGCGTTACGCTGATACTGGACAAAAACATTACCCTGAAAGGACATTCCAGTAATACTGCCTCGCTTGTCACAGTAAACACCGACGGTGAATTGGTGATGCGTGAAGATTCGGTTATTACCGGCAATATTATTACCGAATCTGCCGTTAACTCCTACGGCGGCGGGGTGTATGTGAAAGGAATTTTCATCATGGAAGGCGGAAAAATCTCTGGTAATACCAAGTCCAATGGCGGCGGCGGCGGGGTGTATGTAGGTAATGACGGAACCTTCACCATGATTGATGGGACAATCTCCGGTAATACAGCTTATGCTGGCGCTGGGGTGTGTAGCGACGGAATCTTTACCATGATCGATGGGACAATCTCCGGCAATACTGCTGGCGTTGTGGGTGGCGGAGTACTTATGGGAGAATACGGAACCTTCACCAAAACCGGCGGGACTATTTATGGATATACCGTTAATGATGATAATAGTAATGTAGTACAATATAGTACTGTGGCTGTCGGGAGTGGCAGGGGTCATGCGGTGTATGTAGAAGTATACGGAGGTCTTTCTCTCAGCTACATGTATAGAGACAGCACAGCCGGAGCAACGGTGGCCCTTGATTCAACTGTTGAAGACCTCGCAGGGGGCTGGGAAGGTGCTCCAAACAGTACGAAACTTAAAGAGCAACTGGATTGGCTGAACGCAAATGCTGTTAGCGATACTGATTATCTTTTGGTTTTTTGTAACAATGGACCTTTAGACTCCTATACCATTGAATGCCCACCAGGCGAAACCAATGTTACCATAACTTTACGGGGTGATGATGGAATGCGATACCTTAGTCTTTCCGGTAACGGTTCACTGTTTACCGTAGGCTCCGGCGTTACACTAATACTTGACAATAATATTACCTTGAAAGGACATTCCGGTAATAATGTCTCACTTGTTATGGTAAATGCCGGCGGCGAGTTGGTGATGCATGAAGGATCGGTTATTACCGGCAATACCGCCTCTCACGGCGGCGGTGTGTTTGTTAATACAAACGGAATCTTCAGCATGGAAGCCGGGGAAATCTCCGGCAATACCGTTGCCTACAGTGGCGACTACGGCTACGGCGGCGGTGTATATGTGTATTACAACGCAACCTTCAAAAAATCAGGCGGAACTGTTTACGGATATACTGTTGATGTTAACGGTGATGTTGATCCTGCCAGTAATAGAGTCGTAAAAATCATAGACGGTAACTTTGAAGTGCAGGCGCAGAGAGGTCATGCGGCGTATGCAGAAGGCACCCCAATCAAAATGAGAGACAGCACAGCCGGAACAAGCGTGGAGCTTAATACTGAAAATGAAGGTGAGGCAGGCGGCTGGGAGACAATGAACAACGCCGAAATAGTCATCACCTTGGGAATGACCGAATGGGACTTGGTGCAAAAGACGGAGACGGTAAGCCCCAACACCACTTATGGATTCAAAGTTGAAGGGACGGGGTACACCCAGTACCAGTGGTATCTTGACGGCGAATTACAGACGGATTACCCATCGGATTTTTATACATTTAACGAAGCGCCGGGAATATACGAGGTGACGGTAGTTGTAACAAGAAACGACGGGCAAAAACGTTCGGGAAGCTGCACGGTTACGGTAAAGAATTAAAAGGAGTTTATTATGGTGAAAAAATTATTTCCGGTAATAACCGTATTAATAAGTTTTATCCTCTTATTCGCTTCCTGCGATAATGATATGTTTCAGCCGCCGGTCGAACAAGTACCGCCTGCTCCGCAGGGCAAAGCGGCGGTAACTGTCTCTGTTGCGGGTAACGCCCGTACCATTCTGCCGCAGGTTTCTCTTGCTGATGTAACCGAGTATAAACTGTACGGCGGGAAAGACGGCGCGACGGAAGACGAACTTGTCACATTTACAGCAGAGACGGGAACCACGCTCTATCTTGAACCGGGGAATTGGCACTTTATATTGGAGGCCTATAAAGGCAGCGATAAAATTCTGGAAGGAATAAAGGAACAGGTGATCGTGTCCGGCGAAACCTACACCATTGAATTTTATATGCTTCCCCTTAAAAGCGGTCAGGGTGTGGTAAGTATCACCATAACATTTCCCGCTGATGCCGGCATTAGTTTAATTACCCTAAGCGGCGATATGGGGACGGATGAATTTACGCCGGACGGCGACACTTTCACCGACGATACGTGTACCTATACCAAAACCGTTGCATCAGGTGATTATTTTGTCAGTTTCAGACTCTATAGCGGCAGCAATGATTTACTGCGCAGAGTAGTTTCTGAAATGGTTGTGGTACGGAGTAACCTTAACAGCTCCAAAGAAATCAAACTTACAGAGGCAGACCTTAAACCGTTAGTTGAATTTTTAGTTTCAAGTGAAAGCGAGTTTGATGCCGCCCTTTTAGCGATAAAGAACGCCGCTGCCGCTGATTTTGTAATTATCGTGCAGGATGATATTGATCTTGCGCCGCAAAATTTGACTGGTATTGAATACAACGGCAAAACCATAACCTTGATAAGCGACAGTACGGAAAGGACATTGCAACTTTCTGGCACCGGCTCGCTGTTTGCCGTAGGCTCCGGCGTTACGCTGATATTGGACTATAACATTACCTTAAAAGGCCTCACTGGTAATAATGCCGCGCTTGTTACTGTAAACCGTGGTGCGTTGGTAATGCGTGAAGGATCAGTTATCAAAAATAATTCCAACAACAACACATCTGCACCTGGAGGCGGAGTGTGTGTAGAAATCGGAACTTTCACCATGAACGGCGGGAAAATCTACGACAATGAATCCACCACCGGCGGCGGTGTGTATATGACTGGCGGTAGCACAACAAATTTCACCATGAAAGACAACGCTGTTATCCGCAACAATAAAACCGGCGTCAACGGTAAGGGCGGCGGAGTGTATGTGGATGGAACCGACTCAACCTTCACCATGACAGGCGGAATAATCGGCGGGGTAACATCTGCCGGCAATACCGCGGAAAATGGCGGTGGAGTATATGTAAGCGCCGGCGGAACCTTCAATATGAGCGATGACGCTGTTATCTCCGGCAATACCGCTGATGATGCCGGCGGCGGCGTGTATGTAGATAGTGGAACCTTCACCATGACAGGCGGGACAATCGGCGGGGGACCAACAACTGGCAATACCGCAGAATGTAGCGCCTCCGGCACCCTCGGTTGGAGCGGCGGCGGCGTGTATGTGGGCGCGAGTGGAAAATTCACCATGGACGGCGGTGAAATTTCCTACAATATAGCCTCTAGTACTAATAATACCTATAGTAATGGCGGCGGAGTATTTGTGTACGAAGGCGGAACCTTTATCATGGATGACGTGAATATCCACGACAATATCGTCTCTGGCTATGGCGGCGGTGTGTTCTTGTGGGGGAACAATGGCGGCGGAGAGCCCTTTACCATGAAAAAAGGGGACATCTATAACAATGAATCTACTGCCAGCAACGGTGACGGCGGAGGCGTGCATGTGCACAGTTCCACTGTCTTCAAAATGATTGGCGGGGATATCTACAGCAATATCGCCAAAAACTCCGGCGGCGGTGTGTATGTGGATACTTACGGAACCTTCACCATGACCGGCGGGACAATCGGCGGGACAACAAGCTCACGCAGTAATACTGCTGAAACCGGCGGCGGGGTATTTGTGAATCAGGGAATCTTCACCATGAGTAATAACGCTGCTATCTCCGGCAATACCGCTGGATACAAGGGCGGCGGTGTGTGTGTGGCTGACTACTCTTCCGGCGGAACATACAAATTCCAAATGGAAGGCGGGACAATCTCCGGTAATACTGCCACAGGCAACTCCTATAATGCCGGCATGGGTGGCGGGGTTTGTGTGGATGGTGGACTTTTCATCATGACAGGCGGGGAAATTTCCGGCAATATCGCCGCTTCCATTAACAACACCTCCGGCGACAGCTACGGCGGCGGTGTGTATGTGGAAAATGGTGGAGCCTTTGGCAAAGAAGACGGCGGAACTATTTACGGATGGGACAATAAAGGTACCGATAACTGGGTAAGAAATTCTACCGGCAGTATTATTGATGCTTCCAGAGGTCACGCTGTGTATGTAGATGGCACCCCCCCCAAATATAGAGAAAGCACCGCCGGACCGAAGGTGGATATGTCTACGGATTTTGCGGGTGTGGGAGGGGGCTGGAATATTACATCCCTTATTTCTAGCCTGGAATGGCTGGAGTTATACGCAAAAAGCAATAAAGAGTATCTTTTGCCCTTAACATATTCAACTTCAACATCAGTGGAGCCTTATACCTTTAAATGTCCATCAGGCGTAACCAATGTTACCATAACTTTACGTGGCGGTATGGGAACGCCAACCACCATTATTCTTAACAACAACACCCAAAAAGCCTCGCTGTTTACCGTGAACTCCGGCGTTACGCTAATATTGGACAATAACATTATCTTGCAAGGTCAGAGTGATAATGAGGCCGCGCTTGTCTATGTAGGTAATGGCGGTACATTAATAATGCGTGATGGATCAAAGATTACTGGTAATACTAATACCACTACCGTTTACGGCAGTGGGGTATATCTGGAAAACGGAACCCTCGAAATGGATGGCGGGACAATCTCCGGTAATACTGCTCTCAGAGGTGGCGGGGTATATGTAGACGGCAACTATGGCAAATTCAACATGAAAGACGGAATAATCTCCGGCAATACCGCATGGCAAGGCGGCGGCGGGGTATTTATATATCAGCAGCCTAATTCACCCTCCTTCACCAAAACCGGCGGGACTATTTACGGGTATACCGCCGGAGACACCAACAGTAACGTAGTAGAAAACGCTGCCAATGGTGTGCAGACCAGCAAGGGTCATGCGGTGGCGTATGCAGACAGCAATATTGGTGATTTAGGTAACATTTGGTATATAGATGACACAGCCGGACCGGGAGTGGTTTTGGATTTAGAAACAGAAGATAACTGGATAGTTATACCATAAGGAAGCGAATAAAAACAAAATGAAAAAGAAAAAAGTTTTAACAGTATTTTTACTTTTTATTTACGCAGTGTTAAACGCGCAAACGGCACAGGAGATTCAAACGCTTTTGCAAACTCCTGTGGTAAGTTACCAGCAGGCGGCGCGTTTTGTGTTGGCGGCATCTGACGTAATAGACGATAATGACGAGGCGGCAAGACAGGGCGCAATGTCTTTTGCGGTTGCAAGCAAATGGCTGCCCGAAAATGCAGGCGCGGACGACCCTATTTCTCTGGAAAGGCTCTCGCATCTTATAATGAAGGCCTTTGGCGTTAAGGGCGGGCCTATGTATTCTTTGTTTAACAGCGCCCATTACAGTTACCGCGAAATGGTTTTTAAGGATATTATTCAGGGGCGAAGCGATCCGCAGATGAAAGTGTCCGGCTACACCATGATGTTTATTGTCAACAGGATGTTATTCTACATCGAGAAAAATCCGTGGAAATTGCCGCCTGCAGCGCAGGAAACCGGAAGGGAAGAAGATATCGCCATGGCAAAGGAAATAAACACCCAGCTTGAGGCGATGGGAGTAGCCGATACTAATGTTCGCGTAACAAACGAGGGCGTAACCATCAGTGTGTCAAACATTCAGTTTCTGGCTAACTCCGCGGAACTGCCGGAAAAGGAAAAACAGACGCTTGCCGAAATTGCGCAGATATTAAAATCTATTCCGGGCAGACGAATCCTTGTTGTCGGCCATACCGCGCTTGCCGGAACAGAGCGGGACAGACTTCGCACTTCGCGCGACAGGGCGTGGGCGGTTGCGGATTATCTTGTGCTTTTGGGCGCGCGCAGGACGGACGAAATTGCCGTCGCGGGATACGGCTCCGACCGCCCCATTGCGGATAACAGTACGCCCCAGGGCATGGCGCTTAACAGACGTGTGGAAATTACCTTATTGGGAGATGTACAATGAAAAAAAGATTTACATCATTCCTTTTTGCCGCGATTTTTTTGTTCAGCTCCCTCTCTGTCTTCGCCGTAGATTTTGGCCTTGTTTACAGTCAGGACGCGGACATAAGCGTACCCGCTTTCGATTTTGAAGAAGCCGCCGTGGATTTATCGGGCGTTCTAACCCCGCGTTTTACCGCTCTTGTCGGTGAAACAGGCGATTTGTACATTTCCGCCTCGGTAAAATACCATTACGAAAAATCTGAACCTATGGCAATAATTCCCGAACTGGCAAGAACCGATTTTGCCTTTAGTTTGGGAAATATCGATATAAAAGCCGGACGAATGATCTACAGCGATCCTTTGGGAATAGTCGCATCCGGTCTTTTTGACGGCGCAAAGTTTTCATATATTTCCAGCTTCGGGAATTTTCACATCGGCGGCTGGTACACCGGTTTTTTATACAAAGAAAAAGCCGCAATTACAATGACCAGCAAAGAAATGGCAGACAGCCACACCAAACTGGATTATGAAGATTTTGCTAACACCTATTTCGCGCCCTCCCGTATTCTTGCGGCGCTGGAATACGATCACCCCTCTCTGGCTGGAGGAATCCTTGGCTTAAAATCTTCGTTAATTGCCCAATTTGATACCGGCGATGACAAATTAAACAGCCAGTACCTTGCTGTCTCGCTGTCTGTTCCGGTAAACTCTTTTATTTTTGATGCAGGCGGCTGTTTTGAATTAATCGAATATAAAGACGAAACAACACCCGCTTTCGCCGCGGAATTTGGCGTAACATGGATGCTGCCTACCGTTCTGGAAAAACATTTAAAATTATCGGGACGCTATTCAAGCGGAGTAAATGACGATAAAACCATCGGCGCATTTTTGCCGCTAACGACAGTTCCGCAGGGAGAGCTGGTAGAGGCCAAATTTTCCGGACTTACTGTCTTAGGCGCGGATTTTACCGGCAGATTCGCGAAATCGTTATCCGCAAACGTGGTTTTCACTTACTTTATAAGGAACGATTTGGGAACATACGTATATTATCCGGTATCTGTCGTCTCTTCGGAAGAATTTTTCCTTGGCGGTGAAATATTCGGGCGTGTTATACTGAATATTTCTACCGGTATCCGGCTGAACATTGGAACAGGAGTATTTATGCCGCAAATGGGCAATGCCGCCCCCGATGCGGATATGCTTTGGCGCACAAAGCTTAATTTAGTATTATCAATATTTTAGGAGGAGTAAACAAATGAAAAGAGCACTGTTTGTAACAATTTTCGTTTTTTTGGGTCTGTATGTATTTGCCCAAAATGCCGTAATAGAAGAAGCCGTAGGCACGGTAGAGATTAAAAACTCAAACGAGAACGCTTTTAAAAAAGCGAATAACGGCGACAAGATTTTTCAGGATACTGTTATCTCGACAAGTTTTAAAAGTTTCGCCATTGTCAAAATTGGCAGCACAACACTGACAATACGCCCATTAACGCTTTTAACGCTGACAGAAATCCAGCATTTAGCCGAAACAGAAACCCTTAATGTAAATCTGCAAACGGGAAGGATTCGCGTAGATGTTAAGCCCCCCGCAGGATTAAAAGCAGCCACAACGGTAAGAGGTCCAACTTCAACAGCGTCCGTCCGCGGCACCAGCTTTGAATTTGACACCAGCAACCTCTATGTAAGCGAAGGCAGCGTAAATTTTGGCGGCAGTAAAGGGCAGCACATCCTGGTCGCCCGGGGCGGAAGCAGCCGCACTGACCACTCGGGCGGTGTAACAAACCCAAGAGACGAAAGAATCTCTAACTTAATGCCCCCGGCTCCAGTCGGAACAGGCGCCACAGACACAGCTACCACCGGCTCTGTCCCCGCCGGAGCTCACTTTGGCATAGAGCTTAAATTTCTTTAAGAAGCAGGGAAGGCCTCACGCAAAGGCGTGAGGTCTTTTCTTTACCTTTTGGACACATCCAAGTGCTGCATTTTCCGGCGCAAAAGCCATAGAAACGCGGCAACAATTCGCAGGACAAATATAATCGCGAAAGCATAGCGGAGTCCGCTTCTGTCGCCGCCGAGCGCGCGGTAAAGGGCAATGCCTGCCACAGGCATTACCGCGTTTGACAGGCATACAAGGCAGGTATAAACCGAAATTGAAAAACTGTGGTATTCTTCATCAGCCACCTGCAAAAGGCACTGGATCATATTCAGAGTAATGGCTGCAAGGGGCAGGCTCACTATTGCGTGTAACGCCAGAAAAACATAGGGCGCTATAGAAATAGGCAGGCTGAGCGAGATGATCATCGCGACCGGACAAAGGCTTAATCCCAAAATGCCGAAGGTAACCGGCAGCACAACGCCGTGTTTTTCATTTCTGCGGCTCCAGAAACGCATTGTTAAAAACTGGGCGACTGTTGCGCCTAACGTTGTAAGCCCAATCTGAAACTCATTCATTTTCAGATAACTGACCTGTCCTATAAAATACAATGTCCAGTCAAAATGCCATGTCATGTAAAAGAAAATCGCGACCCCGATAAACAGCATATATGGTTTGTTATGTAAAAGACTTTTTATGCCTTTTTTTAACTCGGAAAACGAGACACGTTTTGGCGCGGCAGGCCGTACAGCTTTAATGCTGCGGTAATTTATCGCGGCCAGTATCAAAAACATCGCGGCGCAAAAATAAAAACACTGATGAACAAGAATTTTTCCCCTGCCTGTAGACGCTTGCAGTAAAATTGTGCCGACCAACAACGGTAAGGGTATGCTTATAAAAACATCCATGTGTGTACGCATGGTAAAAACGCGGTTGCGGTTTTGTCTGTCCACGACTTCGGGAAAAAATGACTGCCACGAAATGTTGTATGTCGCCGTGCTGCCGGCGGCAAGCGAAAGAAAGGCCAGAAAAAAGTAAATTGAATATTTGGAAATAAACTCACTCCCGGGATTTGCGAACCTGAAATACGGCGATAAGGCGCAAAGCAGATATCCAAGCGCGGCTGTAATCAAAGCGCCGATCACCATGCGGCGTTTGTTGTGAAGACTGCCTGCAAACAGGCCGCCCGGAATTAAAATCAGCATGGTGAATATTTGGGGCAGAAAATTCACAAGACTAAGCTGATAATCTCCGGCGCCAAGCCGCAGAGCGAATAAATTGTTATTATTAACACCGATATTTACAGCCAAAGCCGCAAGCAGGCCGTCCATCGCGTATCGCGCGGCAATGGGATTTGATCCGGCAAAATTCCTGACGCGGGTAAAAGGATTTATTAACATATATGGTGTCAATTACCGGGTAAAATTAGTCAACCATCCCACGGTACGCCTCTTTCGAGATAATATCTTAATTACTTAATTTTGAAAAGTCACCGCAATAGTATGATAAAAGATATAACATTTGATGAAATTATTTGATTCACATGACAGAAGGGCTTAAAATCAAAGATATATTCGGCTTTCAGGAGCTGAACGAATTAAAGAGGCAGGAGAAAAACAATGACGGTAGTAAAAGCTGAAAACATAATAAAAGACTACGGACTGGATGGACAGGTTGTTCATGCCCTTCGCGGTATCAATCTGGAATTTCATGGCGGAGAATTCGCCGCAATCGCGGGTCCTTCCGGCAGCGGAAAGTCAACTTTTTTGCACTTGGCGGGTTGTCTTGATACCTTGACCGGCGGGAGAATGAGCATCGGCGGGTCAGATACAGGGAAGATGGGTAAAAAACAGCTGGCGCTTTTGCGGCGGCACAGCATTGGTTTTATTTTTCAGGCGTACAATTTAATCCCGGTTCTTTCTGTCGAAGAAAATGTTTCTTTTCCGCTTACGCTGACGGGTGTAAACTCAAAGGAGATCAAGGAACGCACCGCGCAGGTGTTACGCGATGTCGGCCTTGACGGAATGGCAAAGCGCCGTCCAAAGGAAATGTCCGGCGGACAACAGCAAAGAGTCGCTATCGCGCGCGCCCTTGTAAAAAAGCCCGCTCTCATTCTGGCGGACGAACCGACTGCCAACCTTGACTCAACTATCGGGCGCGAAATCCTGGAATTGATGGCCGCTCTTAACAAATCCGAAGGCACGACATTTATTTTTTCCACGCATGATCAGATGGTCATGGACTATGCCCGCCGTCTTGTGCGTATCCGCGACGGGCAGATCGAAAGTGACGAAATGAAGCA
>JAIRUC010000313.1 GCA_031254615.1 Treponema sp.
GAGCAATCGGCGCGATTTTGCGTTACCTGTTTTGCCTGGTCCCCCTGCGTCCGCAAAATGGATTTCCCGTAACCACCCTGGGTGTTAATCTGGCCGGAGCGTTCTGCCTCGGCCTGATCATCACCCTTGCCGACAGGAAGGCAAATTTTGATCCGCGCTTGCTTTTGTTTTTAAAAATTGGATTATGCGGTGGGTTTACGACATTTTCAACTTTTTCTATGGAAGCTATGAACCTGCTTCAAGAAGGAAAGATAATTGTTGCTTTTTCCTATATGGCCCTTAGTCTTGTTTTATGTGTAAGCGCGGTTGCTATCGCACAGTCAATCGTGTAATAAAGCAAAAAGCGGGGAATGAAGTTCTCCCCCGGTGAAAGCCAAAACCGCCTTTAAGCTGATGACTTCTGCGTATATCCGTAGAGGCATCAGCTTTTTTGTCGCCTCCCGGAACGGAGGCGATTTAATTGTTTTACAGTATTTTATTTCCGCAAGAAGAACAGCACAAACAGCCGAGACAAAAGGAAGCGCCCAACTGCTTCAAAAACCTGAACCTCGATCAAATATTTACACCCATTCTGAAAGACAAACAGAAGTTTGAGCTTGAAAGTTTCTTTTATACTTCTTTACAAGACCCGGAAATCATTAGCTATCGGCAAGAAACCATGCGCGAACTGGAGGAACAAGCATTATTCAGATTGCTCATCGATTTTTCAAAAATCGTTTACGAACTTGCCACATTCATGTCCGTAATACAAAAAGCCTTATCCTCCAAAGACAGCTACGATAACAACTATGTAACAAAAGGCAGGATGCTTGATTATGCCGAGAAATATTGTCAGGCTATATCTTCCCTGTTAAAAGGATTATCCTCCGTAACACTCCATTCGGCGGGGCTTCGCAACTTTTCAGATTATCTAAAAGACTACCACACATCGGACGCATTTACGATTTTATATAACCGCGTAACAAAACTGCGCGGAGAATTCTCCAAAGTACAATACTGTATGCTAATCAAAAACGGCACTATTCACATCCGCAAATACGAAGGGCAAGCCGACCACTCAAAACAGATAGCAGCCTGTTTTGCGAAATTCAGGCAGGACAATGTAAAGGACTACCGGCATAAACTACCCGAAGAACCCGCCGCCCATGTGGAAGCGGCGGTACTTAAAATGCTTGCCGGACTATACAAGGATATTTTTAACGACCTTAACGATTTCTGCGCCAAAAACCTGTACTTTGTCGATGATACAATTTTTCGTTTTTCCCGCGAGATACAATTCTATTTATCGTGGCTGGATTACATAATCCCCTCTCGTCAGGCGGGACTGCTATTTTGTTATCCGCAATTAAGCAACAGCGCCGAACGCCTTTACAGCAATGACACCTTCGACCTCGCGCTGGCGCGAAAAAAGCAAGGCAGTATCGTAACCAACGATTTTATCATGGAGAACCCGGAACATATCATCGTTGTTACCGGCCCAAATCAGGGCGGTAAAACCACGTTTGCCCGTACCTTCGGACAGATACATTATTTAGCGTCATTGGGGTTATGCGTACCGGGCAGAGAAGCGGCGCTCTATCTGTTTGATAATCTTTTCACGCATTTTGGACGTGAAGAAGATTTATCCACTCTAAACGGCAAATTACAGGACGACCTTATACGGCTCCACACGCTTTTGAATACAGCCACAGACAGAAGTATCATCATTATAAATGAGATATTTGCCTCCACCACCTTAAACGACGCCTTAATACTCGGACAACGCATGATGGACGCCATCACCGCGTTGAACGCCCCCGCCGTGATCGTTACCTTCCTTGACGAACTTGCGCTGCACGGGCCGGAAACAATAAGCATGATGAGCACAGTCAAGGAAGATGACCCGGCAGAGCGGACATTCAAAATCATACGCAAACCGCCGGACGGCCTCGCGTACGCCCTGCATATAGCGCATAAACATAACCTTACCTATGAGCAGTTATACGGAAGGCTAAAAAAATGAAAGCAAATTTGATGTTCCGCGACAAAAACTTTGATCTGAAAGCCGAACCCTGTTTCGGCTATGAAGCACTAGCCACGGACCTTGAACTGAACCGCATACTCGCTAATATGGCGCAGAACGACAAGGTAATCGCCGACGCCTGTACCGCCGCGCTTTTTACCCCGCTTGCATCCATTGCCGAAATACGCTATCGACAGGAAAATCTACTCGACGCTTTCCAAAATCAGGACGCTGTACGACGCTTCTATGAAATTACCGTCGAGACTGAAAAGAAAAGGAAAAGCTCCTGGCATTGGTTATCATCAACGTATTTACCCAGTGTCTTTTCAAGCGCCGTAGAGCTTCTGAAAATTTACACAGAAATGCTCATGAAGCTTCGCCTGGCAGCGGACGAACATCTGTCCGCCTTCCGGTCTGAGGGCTTTACCAATCTGCTGGCCATGATACAGCTTGAGCTTGCCGATGACTACTTTGCCGAAGTCCGCGCCCATTTGAACGATCTAAAAGACGGAAAAGGCACGCTTATCAGTTCCACGCCGGGGAATAACCTTCAAGGCGTCAATTATATTCTACGACGGAAGAACCCCAAAAATTTCCTGCGCCGTTGGCGTTTTTCCCCGTCATTCACCATCGCGCCTCGGGACGACGCCGGAGCAAGAGACCTGGGGAACCGCTGCGACCGCGCCATCAACGAGACGGCAAACACATTGGCGCAGGCCGCCGAACATCTTGAAAGCTTTTTTGCAATGCTGCGGGGGGAACTTGCCTTTTATGTCGGCTGTCTCAACCTTTCCGAGAGCCTACAGGCGCTGGGTATGCCTATTTGTATCCCCAAAATCCTTCCCTTCGAGCGGCAAGACCGGACATGGATAAGGCTTTATGACGCAAGCCTCGCGCTCTTAAAAAACACCACCGTGGTGGGTAACAATTTGGAAGCAGCCGACAAACATCTTTACATCATCACAGGAGCGAATCAGGGAGGAAAATCCACATTTCTGCGGAGTATCGGACAGGCGCAGCTTATGGCCCAATGCGGAATGTTTGTGGGAGCCGAAAGTTTCACCGCCCCGATCCGGCGCGGCATATTCAGTCATTTTAAGAGAGAAGAAGACCCATCAATGAAAAGCGGCAAACTGGATGAAGAACTATCCCGCATGGACGAGATTGCCGGACATCTACAAAACGGCTCAATGATAATGCTCAACGAATCCTTTGCCGCCACCAACGAACGTGAAGGTTCAGAGATCTGCCGCCAGGTTACGCAGGCGCTTATTGAGAACGGCATAGAGATATTTTCCGTGACCCATCTTTACACCTACGCCGCCGCTTTTCTTGACGACAGTAAAACCCAGTACCTATGGGCGCAGAGACTACAAAGTAATGAGCGTACTTTTAGAATCATTCCGGCGGTTAAACCATTGCAAACCGCCTTTGGCCTTGACTTATATAACAGAATATTTGAACAGACAGGGGTGAAGTAGTGAGTAATCAGTAAATT
>JAIRUC010000166.1 GCA_031254615.1 Treponema sp.
AGTGTTACGGATTTAACTCGAACAGTGCGGCAATAAAGCACATCGGTGCGGGCACGGTATCCGGCGGCCTGTTATCTGTCGATCTTCCGGCCATGTCGGCGTATCATCTTGTTTTGAAAAAGAGAGCCGTGAATAGTTAACAGTGAACAGTTGTTGTTCGTAAGCAGCGTTGGTTTATAACAAAAACCTCTAATGTCGCGTTCAGCGAATTTTAATTCCCAAATCCGTCATGGCTTTTTTCAAAATCGCTTCGCTGGCGGGCGTAAGTTTGCCTATGGGCAGACGCGCGGGGCCGGCGGGAAGGCCCGCCCAATTCAGAGCCTGTTTGATCGGGGCGGGATTGGTTTCGATGAAAGCCGCTTTCATAAACGGGAGAAGCTCGTAGTGGAGCGAGCGCGCTTCGTCGAATTTGCCTTCAAGGGCGGCCTTGGCAAGCGCTTTTACTTTTGCGGGAAACAGGTTTGATATTGTCGAAATTACTCCGTCGCCGCCCAGAGCCGTAAGGGCCAGAATGAAAGAGTCGTCGCCGGAAAGCACCCAGAATCTGTTATCTGACGATTTTAGCGGCGCTGTGATCTCATTTATAACATCGCCCATCTGGTTTAAATCGCCGGATGATTCTTTTACGCCGGCAATGCCCGGAATTTTTGCGATTTCTTTCATTAATGGCGTGGGGATATTTCTGCCGGTGCGTGAGGCGATATTGTAAACAATTATGGGGATGCCTACTTTTGCGGCCGCTTCAAAGTGGCGCAAAAGGCCGTCATCGTTGGGTCTGTTGTAGTAGGGCGTTACAACCAGCGCCGCGTCCCCGCCCAGTCTTTTTGCACGCTCAACATATTGAACCATGTGTTTTGTGTCATTGGAGCCGGAGCCCACTATGACCGGAATTTTTCCGCCGGCTTCTTTTACGGCGATTTCTATCAATTTTTCTTCTTCGTCTTCGTCAAGTGTGGGACATTCTCCGGTTGTTCCCAGCGGAACAATTCCGTCTATTCCTTCCGTTATCTGAAACTGAATCAGGCGGCGGAACCCGTCGTAATCAATTTCTCCCGAATCTTTCATCGGCGTTACAAGCGCTGTGTGCGCGCCGCGTAAATTTATCGCAGTTGAACCTGTCATACATACTCCTTCAACATATCATCAATCGTGAAAACCCCGTGCCGCTCTTTTGCCGTAAGCCAAGCGGCGGCTCTTACCGCGCCCGACGCGAAACCTTCGCGGCCGCGCGCGGTGTGCGTAATTTCGATTGTATCCGCTTGCGAATCAAAAAACAAGCTGTGAGTACCGGGGATACTGCCCAGCCGCAGACTTGAAAAGTGCAGTTCGTCCGGCGCCGGCTTGCGGTCGAGTTTGTCCCAAACAATTTTATTTTTCCTGTCAAGTTTGGAAAGCACGCCTTCCGCCAAAGTTTTTGCGGTGCCGGAAGGGCTGTCCAGTTTTTTATTATGATGCGCTTCAAAGCCGCCCACGTCGTACTCGCTGAAATTATTAAAAAGTTCCGCCGCATAATTCGCGATTCGGTAAAAAAGATTTACTCCGATGGAAAAGTTTGACGCCCAAAGCAAAGCGCTGTTCGCGGCCTCGACCGCCTTGCGCACCTCGTCCAATTTATCAAGCCAGCCGGTTGTTCCTACAACTGTGGGAATTTTCCTTTGGGCAAGGGCGATAATGTTCGCGCAGGCTGTTGCCGGCACTGTAAACTCAATTGCGGCATCCGCGGAATCCAGGTTCGCTTCGGCGATTGTTTTGCTCACGAGTATTCCCGCGGGCGTGTCTGCCGCGAAAGGATCAACAATCGCGGCGATGGTATGACCCTGCTCGCGGGCGCTTTGCTCTATCATCCTGCCCATTCTTCCGTAGCCGATTAACGCTATTTTCATATTTACTCCGTTTAGTTAACTTTTGCGGACGGTTTTTCCGCCTCTTCAAAAAAATCAAGATGAAGAGACTTGACGACTTCCGCCGCTTCGGCATCGTTCACAATAAAACTGATGTTTACTTTGCTCGCTCCCTGGGAAATCATCTGCACGGTAACGCCCAGAAACTGGCAGATTCTGAACGCCCTTACTAAAATTTCTGAAGAGCGTTTAACGTTCCCGATAATCGAAACAATGGCTTTTTCCGTTTTGACTTCCACAGCGGCGATTTTGCTCAGCTCTTTTTTTACTTCGGAAAGATCGTAATTGCTGTCGAGCGTAAGCGAAACCGAAACTTCGCTGGTGGCGACCATGTCTACCGAAACATTATGTTTTGCGCAGATAGAAAAAACTTCCGCTAAAAATCCGTACTGTCCTAACATTCTTGTCGAGACAATGTCGACAAGCGTAACATTTCTGCGGGAAGTGATTGCGCGTACCGGCCTGTTTTTCGCGCCGGGGACTTGAGAATGTTCAATGCGGGTGCCGGGCGCTTCGACGTTATACGAATTTTTTACAAGGACGGGCGTTCCCGTTTTCATGCAGGGCTGCATTGCCCTTGGGTGGAGTACCTGCGCGCCGTAGTAAGCAAGCTCGGACGCCTCTTCGTAAGTTGCGTTTTGAACGGGCTTCGCGTTTTTTACAATCCGCGGGTCTGCTGTCAGAATGCCGTCAACATCTTTCCATACCTGAATTTCGTCCGCTCTGCAGGCGGCGGCGATCATTGTTGCCGTAAGGTCTGAACCGCCGCGGCCAAGCGTTGTGATGTTTCCTTTTCCGTCCTTCGCAATAAATCCGGTGATAACAGGAATTACATTGCCCTTGATGAGCGGCTGAATTTTCTGCGGAATTAAATCCCACGATTCTTTTTCAAGCTCCGCCTGAGTGTAATTTGAGTTTGAAAGGAATCCAAGGTCGAACGCGTCGAATGCTTTTGCGTTCATTTTAACAGACTGAAAAAAAGCGGACGCAATCCGAACAGAAAGACGTTCGCCAAAGGACACAAGGTAATCCTTTGTCCGCGGAGTAAGTTCCCTGATTAACGCGATACCTGACAAAAGACGGGTAAGCTCGTCAAACAGGCCGTCAATTTCTTTTTGAACCGGCAGTTTTAGGGTTTTAATTGTCGCGCTGTGCAGTTTTTCGACATTTTTTATATCGACCTTTCCCTGCGTAAGAGCCATGTTTCCCGCGTCAAGAAGATGATCGGTTGTGTCTCCCATTGCAGATAACACGATGGCGGGTTTTTGTTTAACGTAAAGTTTTATTATATCCGCAACATGACGAAGCCTTGACGCGTCCGCTACGGAACTTCCGCCGAATTTCATTACTATCATTTAATACCTCCATTTAAAGCCAAAAGAGATCATCGGTATTGGCAGTTCAAACGAACCGGAACTGCTGCCCTGATCTTCCTTGCCTGTGTATGAGTTAAAAGTTGTACGCGGCGGTGCGGTGTAAAACAGCGACATCATGTTTTCTCCTGCCACGTATATTTCCAAACTTGCCCTGCCGTTTCTGTTGACGGGGTAAAAAGAAAATTTTATATCAAGAGGGAAAGACCATGCAGTCCGCTCAATTCCTTGATCTTCAGGGTCAAGTTTCTTGCGGCGGTATTTTTGAATCATCTTCGGACTACCTTCATTATCTATATAAATTACAGGATAAGCTTCAACTTCGTTACTGACCTTGTTTCTTGGCTGGCCGGATGCAAAACCAAAACGAAGGGCAATATTGAACCAAAGCAGAGGCTTAACGTTAAGCACAAGGTTAAAGTTGTGAAAACGGTGAAAGTTCGGAAAGTACCAATCTTCGACAGTGTTGGTACTTCCATTGCTTAAGCCCTCGCCACCGGCTGACGGATCGCAGTACTTTGCCCAAGTATATGTATAGGAAATCCAGCCGTCCCAATAGCGCGATTCCAGTTTCTGAAGCTGAACGTCAAACCCCCAAACTTTGCCGACACCGTCAAAATTGAACGAAGGAACTATTTTATCGGCTGATATTATGTCGGCAGTGAGATAACCGCGATCAAAAACATATTTATAGTAACCTTCAATATTGATGCTGTACTTTTGCGCAAAATCAATCTTTGTTCCTATTACCGAAGTCCATGAGCGGTTGAATTTAACTTCCACATCACTAACATCTGTGTCGATCCCCAGATCAAACTGATCAGGATCAAAAAAACAAAGCATAGACTCTATAGAAGAAAAAAGCCCCGAACCTGCTGTTGCCGTCCACGAATCAATTATCCCCCGATTTTTTAAAATACCAAAATCAACATTAAGACGCGGGTTCAAGGCCGGCATAGTTTGAAATTCAAAACCATTTCCCATGAAATACAGGTGATCGACACGCAGACCAAGCTCCGTTCCAAAACGCTGATTGGGAGATGAGTATTCGATTAACCCGTAAGCCGATGTGGTAAAACCCTGATTCCGCACATCGCTGTTAAAAGGCAACGACTTAACAATCGCTAAGCCTTTAACATCAAGAAACGGCAAAATTACCGGAGGTAAATCTTTCGGGTCTAAGTCTGCAACCTTTACTTCAATAAAATTAAGATCTATATCCTCTCTTAATTTCCACATTGAATAGAGTTCCTGTACGCCAAACGCGGCGATAAATCCTTTCCCTAAATCAATATCTGTATCAAAACGTCCCTGCGCGTTATATATGGTATTTTCCAAATCTACTCCGGCGTTTACGTTAGGCGCCTTGTATGTGCCGCCTTTTTTTACACCAAATGTTTCTAAAAGCGATTGTTGAAAAGTATTAAACAAATCAAAAAAATCATCATTGAATGCGGCTGTAATATCATTGTCAACATAATCTTCGGTTATAGTCCGCAATAAGCCGAAGCCGCCGGAAAACCTGAGCGCTACTTTTGGACTCGGGCTTGCGCTGAAACCTGTGATAAGAAAGCCCTGGTAATTAAGGTAATCGGCTTTCATTTCCATTACGCCTTCAACGCTGTCATCGGAGTTGCTGGTATAGTCGGTTTTATAATCCGCGCCAACGCCGTCACTGCCGAAGAAAGCGTTCAGCCGCCATTCCAGATTGGGAGTAAAACGATAATTTGCCGCAAAAGCGGCGCTTCTGATATTGGGAGCGGTGGTTACCGCATTGACCATATCTAGCGTTTCGTTTTCTACTACACGGCTTAATCCCTGAGCCGCCCAAATCAGCGTATCCCAGTACGTTACCTTGCCCATGAACAAAAAGCCGCCCTTGCCGGACAGCGGAACAGAAAGATTAACGCTGGTCGCGCTGGAACCAATTGCCGCTTCAATTTCTGTTTCTGTCGGAGAGGGGGACTTCGATGTTATTTCCAGCAAGCCGGAAATCGTGTGCCCGTAACGCGCGGAAAAAACGCCGTGGGAAAGCCGCGCGCTGGAAACCATTTTTGGATCGAAGATCGAAATACTGCCAAGCCAGTGATACGGACGCTCAACATAGAAACCGTCCAGTACTGCCATCAGGTCGCCGGGATCGCCGCCGCGGATCGAAGGCATTGCGCTGAACATTCCTGAGTAGCCGACACCCGGCAGCAGCTTGACCGAATTCATTACATCTTCGATGATTCCAATTTCTGCGGTGCGCGTAAGTTCGCGGTCGGAAATCGCAACACTGCGTCCGCTCTTTGTCTCGCTTGCTTCGGGGCGCGCAGCTTCCAGTACCAACTCCTGCCCCTGCATGATGCCGCCAAGCCGCATCGCCGCCGTAAATCTTTCAAGTTGACCGCTGTTGCCTGTTCCGCCCGTGCCGGGAATTGAAAGCCTGAATGTCTCGTAACCAGGATATGTAATTGAAATAATTGCCGGTCTGTCGTCGGGCAGGGTGACAAGCGCCTTTCCGTTTACATCGCAGACAAACTGCGTCCTGTCGCGCAGAACGACAACCGCACCTTCAAGAGGCATGGCAAGGTCTTCATCTTCAACAATAACCTCTATATCCCTTGCAAAAATTATCGCGGGAAGAAAAAAAAAGAAGAGTATTACTGCAAGACGAGAGGTTCTCATTGATTTAACTGCCGGGTTTTGTGAATGCTTTTTTCAACTGCCTCATCCGGTAAGCAGAGTAAAGTTCTTTTCCGTATTCGGTTATTTCCCAGATTTCGTCCTCGCCGGAACCTTCGCTCTTGTTGACGCACCTGACAAGTTTTAACATGGACAAATCCGCCATGATTTTTTTGATAGTGTTTGACGGAGTCGGATAATCTTTGCGGACGGGTTTATCCAAATCGGGATTAAGCACCGTGCCAAGGAAACGGGAAATTTCCGCCGTAGTTTTTCCAATCGCCAATTCGGGAACAAGCAATTTAAAAATTCGCAGGTAGCGGAATTTGCGGCTGTTTTCCCAATTGTCGCCTGACGCATAATAAAAACTCAACATGACTTTATTCAGCGCAAGCACCTTCATCGCGTTTTTCAACTGTTCGCGAAGTCTTGAAACAATTTCGCCGCTTTCAATTTTAATCTGGTGCCGAAGCTGTTCGTTCTCTGTTGAAAGGCGCGACAGCTCATTTGCTACAGTCGGCGCGATTGCCTGATTCGCCCTGACCCATCCATCCCGCGGCGCAAGATTAATCTGCTGGATAAGCAGGCTTTGCAGTTTCTGACAAAGGTCTGTCGAGTTAAGCCATGTGTCGCTTATGCCGGGGCGCAGGCGCTTTTTAAAATCTTCCACTTTTTTTACAAGGGCGGCTTCCTTCTCTTTTTTTGTAGCTTTCCAGCGCGCCTTTTCGTCTATGATGAGTGAAATTATCGGGACGTTTTTTCTGTGAGCGATATTACATTCAGATTCGAGCGGAGAAATTTTTACGCCTTTGGGAGCGTACCTGTGCGCGACTACCGCGATAAAGTAGTCACATTCTTCAATTATTTTTTCAAGGAGTTTATCGTAATTTTTTGCCGTGCTGTCCAGATATTCCGCGGTTACGGGAATATGCCCCAGTTCCATAATAATACGCGGAATTTCTCTGCGCTCGTTTTTCAGGTCGTCAAGGGTTGACCCTACAAAAATATGGTATTTCATTCTTCTATTATACTATTAGATGTTTATTCTCTCAATAGACTGTAGTATCAAAAAGTGATATTATTAAGGAATGATAGGCTTTTTATTACGAAAAACTTTTTATGATCTTTGGGACAATTTATTCAGAATTGTGCTGGTTAATATGGGTTTTTTGGCTGTTACCGCGGTTCCTTTCGCACTCTCTCAATTGGCGGCAAAATACACCGGTTCCACGGCGTTGGGGATAGGGATTATCGCTGTCGGTATTTTGCTCTGTTCAATTTATTTGTCCGCGGCAGCCCATTCACTTAAATCAGTTTCGGATTACGGATCTTTCGGGTTCGGAGATTTTTTCAGGGGATTCAAAAAGGCATGGCCGGCCGGTCTTGTGATGGGTATTTTTGTAGTTACACTTTTCTTTGTGGTAACTTTTGTCATCCCGTTTTATATGAGCATTGAATCTCCTGTCGGTCTTGTTCTTGGAATGATTGTAGTCTGGGCGGTGGTTTTCGCGCTGCTCTCATTTCAGTTTTATTTTACGGTCTGCGCCAGGCTGAGTACAAATCTTAAAAAGATTTTTAAAAAATGTATGTTGATTTCTATGGATAATACCGGCATGGCGGTTTTTTTGCTTATTCACAATTTTATCGTCCTGATTCTTTCCGTTTTTCTTGCGTTTATTTTTCCGGGCCCTGCCGGTGTTCTTCTGTATCTTGATGAAGCTTTGCGCCTGCGCCTGTTAAAATACGACTGGCTGGAAGCCAACCCCGGCGCCGACCGCCGCAAAATTCCTTGGGACGCGCTGTTAATTGAAGAGCGCGAAAAAACCGGAACACGTACTTTTAAAAACTTTGTCTTCCCGTGGAAGGATTAGGGGAACTGCTACTAAAGTAGCTTATAAAAACCCTGGTTGGGTTTTTATAAGTTCCTCAAAGAAAACCGCATTGCGGTTTTCTTCTTTAGGTTATGAAAACATCTAAAAACTGAAGTTTTTAGATGTTCAT
>JAIRUC010000187.1 GCA_031254615.1 Treponema sp.
CGACGCTCTTCCGATCTGCTGGTAACACTGTTTGGTATCATTACATTGGTAAGGCTGGTGCAACCGGAAAAAACACCACTCTCAATGCTGGTAACGTTATTGCCTATGGTTACGCTGGCAAGACTGGTGCAATATTGAAAAGCCCTACCCCCAATGTCGGTAACGCTGTCCGGTATGGTTATGCTGGTAAGGCTGGTGCAACTCCAAAAAGCCTCTTGCTCAATGGTAGTAACGCTGTTTGGTATCATTACATTGGTAAGGCTGGTGCAATTGTAAAAAGCACCATCTCCAATGCTGGTAACGCTGTTTGGTATGGTTATGCTGGTAAGACCGGTACACTCCTCAAAAGCAAATCCTCCAATGCTGGTAACGTTATTGCCTATGGTTACGCTGGCAAGACTGCTGGAATTTTGAAAAGCATATTCTTCAATGCTGGTAACGTTATCTCCTATGGTTATGCTGATAAGGTTGGTACAATTGTAAAAAGCCAAGCTTCCAATGCTGGTAACCGTACTGTCAGAAAGGTCAAGGCTGACATATTTGGTAGAGTTGGCATTAAGCGCATATAAAAGACTGTTAAAATCGATCACGTTCAACTTGACTTCATATGGGTTACTGGCGTTATTAGGAGATTGTTTGGACAGCCATGTTCTAAATGTGGCAATGTCAGTAAAGTCAAAGACTGGGTCTTCGCTGATGGATTCTCTTACCATGACGGTAAAGATCGTGGTCTTGCCGCCGTAGCTGACGGTAACGGTTTTGTTCCCTATTGTGGATGAGTCAAAGCCAGTAGTAGTATAGCCAGTTACCAACATTGTTGAGCCATCACTGTAGGTTGCCGTTACAACCATACCAGCAAGGGTAAGTTCATCGTTCAGATTGTACTGGATTTTATTAGGCGGTATGATTACAGCAATACTAACGATGGTTTTACTATCCTCACCGTCCGGCTGTGGTGGGCAGCCCATTAGGGACAGGATAGTCATTACAAAGCTGATTACTGCTAAAAAAGTAATAGTCCATGATTTATTTCTCATAAGAAACTCCTTCTTTGTCTTCATACTCAACTCCTTTTCATTTATTAAAGGAAATGCTTAATTCCTCAAGTAAATACCAGTTAATCATATCGTAATATATATAATATATTACGATATGATTTTTGTCAATGGGTTAATCGTAGTGTTTAATATGATAACGCTTCCAAAAAGGCATATAGGTATGGATGGGCAGGAAATAAAGGCTGCATTAGGCCAAAATATCAAAAATTTACGGTCTCACAGGCAATATTCCCAGGCGGAGTTAGCCGAAAAAGCGGATATTTCCATCATTTATTTAAGCACTATTGAGAGAGGGAAGAAATTCCCAAAACCGGCCGTTTTATCACAAATAGCGGAAAGCCTTGATGTAGAAGTCTACGAACTTTTTAAATCGAACCATATACCCAAGACTGCAGCAAATTACAATAACAGATTTATTAACCGCATTTCCAAAGATATAACCCTAAAAGTAAATCAAGCAATGGAAACTGGTTTCAAAAAATATATTAAATAGTGTAAAACAAAAAACCCCGCCTAACGACGGGGTCAAATAAGCTCTCACTGTTACCTGCGATTACCGCCAAATCCGCCGCGGTTAAAATGTATGCCCTGCCTTCCACGGTGATAAACATTGCGCGGGTGTCTGGGATCGCCTCGCCCATGTGAAAACCGTGGGTCTTTGCTTTTTGAATCATTCCTGCTCATGTTTCCGTAATCGGGAAAATCGTAGGACTTTCCGTTGATTGTAACTTTTACCGGACGAATAAGCGACTTGGATTGAAAACCCTGAACAGAAACTTTTGTCCCTTCCTTTAACCCATCGATAAAACCGATATAACGAGTCAGCATTGGGACATAGTAAACAGAGTCGCCGCTGGCAACCGCTACAACGCCTTTTTCCAGCTGCAAAACGCCTTCTACAGTTACTGTGGCCGCTTCACGTTTCCGGTCGTTTCTGTTTCGGTTATCCCTGTTCTGACGGGTGTCGTCTTTTTGAGCAAAGGCTGTACCTGCAAACAAAACAGAAACTAAAAGAAAAATTGTTAATTTTTTCACACAAACCTCCGTTACATAAGATGAGACTGCGGCACATGCCGTGCGGTATTTGCGCCGTATCGTATTGTATCTGCGTTTAAGACAGACAAATATATAACCAAATACAAATAATAATGTTACAATGGATTTGTAATGAAAAACGTATATTTTTATAAGTTTCAGATAAATAAAAAACCGGCTTGCAAGCTGGGAATAGTTGAAGAAGACGGCGCGATCTGCGGCGTTTTATTTGATATTGGCATTGCACCTAACGGATGTGAAAAACGGGAAACCCCATTAATAAAAAAAGCGGCACAGCAGTTTGACGAATATTTTGACGGCAAACGAAAATATTTTAATTTGCCGTTAAGTCTGCACGGAACAGCCTTTCAGATGAAGGTTTGGAATGCGCTGCAAAAGATTCCTTACGGAAAAACCATCAGTTACGGGGAGTTAGCCGCAATAATCGGTAATCCAAAAGCGAGCCGCGCTGTCGGCATGGCGAATAACCGCAACCCAATTCCAATCATCATCCCGTGCCACAGGGTAATCGGCCATGACGGAAGTTTAACAGGCTATGCCGGCGGCCTTGATTTGAAGCGGGAATTGCTGGAGTTGGAAGGTGCGGCTATCCATGCTGGGCGGCAAGTATTATCAGGGAAACAAATAGAATTACCGCAAGGGCAACGATAAAGATTGTAAGGGCGGCGGCAAAACCAAGGCTGATAACAAGCCAAATTCCCACTGTGTTTAACAAATTGCGGTAAAGGAAGACAAGGCCGTTAAAAACCACGGGCAGCATAGGAAGCAGCAGGAAGAAAAAATACCGCGGTCTTGTTTTGGTTCTGTACCGCCAGCCAATAACGACAACAAGAATTGCTATTGGCAGGAAAAATACCGTAGAGCTGATACGGTTCAGTATTTCGGCTTCAAAAATTTCAGGGACATATCCTAATTTGCCAAGTTTTTTGGATGCGGCAAAAAGTTCGTCAACCTGAAGAGTTGTTAATCCCCGGCGCACGCCGGATAAAAGCAGGAAGTCTTCAAAACTTATATCAAGCATGATAACAGAAATATTATCGTCACCAAGAAGCCACTCGCCTTCCCAGCTGATATTTTTATTATGGCGGTTCAGTGCGTGAGTTATAACCATTATGCGGTTTTTCCCGTTTACGGTAACAGGCAAAAGTTTCGCATAAGTCGCTTTGATACTTATATTGGGGCGGGAAGACGCGTCAAACTCCATATATTCAAACCCCATGCCGTAAGCAAAGTCCGCCGATGTCGAAAGGTTGGAAAAACGTATCACTGCCCTGCCCGCCTGAGCCGGCAAAGAAAACAACGCGCCGGTTAACATTTCGCCCAGCGACAACTGCATCTCGTCAATAAAAAATGTATAGTCTTTTAAGCCGTCTTCGCATTTGGCAAAAAAATTCTTCGCGTCCGGATCATCGGGAGTTGCGTCTAACAATTCAAGAAAAATATAATAAGCGGCTATCCAATCACTGTTGTTCATTGCCTCATAACCGGAAAGTTTTAACTGATGAAGAAAATGCATACGCTCTTCCCTGATGCTTGGCGACTGAGATTCAATTTGATTCCAAGCGTCACTGGCAAGGCGCGCGGCAGCAGCCGCTTCGGGACTGCCTTCTGTTGCAAGCCGTCCCGCAAGAATGGCAAGCCAGTGCGCGTCAAAATAACGCCTTTCGGCAAAAGCGGCAGAACTCATGGCAAGCGATTGTATAGCGTCTAACGGCTGTTGTCCGCCGGGTAATGCCCTGACTTCCGCACCGCGCCATTCCCTTGCCAATTCGGCGCGGGCTTTAGACCTCTCTTCAACTTCTTCCAAATAAATATGGTGAAGATTTATTTCAATTTCTGTTCTAATCTCGGTTAATTCGGGACTGTTTTCCCACACTTGATCGCAAATAGCAATAAATTGCGAAGCCTCTACCCATTCGCCTTTCTTGCAGTGAAGACGCGCGTTTTCTTTTGCAAGATGGTACATATCTCCCTTGTAGCGCAAATTGCCCTCGTAATTTTTTACCATAGGATACGCAAAAAAGAAAATCGCCCCATAAACAACAGCCGCAGAAATGGCGATTAACACCGAAGAAATTAACTTTTTAAAAAACACATCGGAAAAACTGGGGTAGTCTTCTTCAAAGGACGCGATTCCAAAAGGAAGCACCAGCGCGGAAAAAACAAGAGCGGGGAATAAATTGAACAATTCCAGCGCACCTTGTATCAACCGCCAGTCACGGGAAAAAATCAACACAGGCGCTGCCGAACCCGGAAAAATAAACCGGAAGATCATAATTAGTGCGCCTGCAACAACTACATAGACAATAAAAATCCAAAGCGGCGTATGCAGTTTTTCGTTAATACTCATCTTTATTCTGCCTTTTTATTATATAAACTAAAATCGCAAAAAGGTTCACGAGCAAAGCAAAAGTGAAAAAGATAACGGGAACCGCCATAGTGCCAGGCATCGTCCCTTTCAAAAAAGAATCCATAATTTCCTGTATTTCAGGAGTATTTAAAAATGTTTCGATGGCAAGGATACCGCGGAAAGCAAGAGCGCCAAGAAAAAGATTGGCTAACGGCCATACGCTGAATTTAATAGCAAAACCCAATGAACTTAAAAGAAAAATCAACGCGCCCGCATAAATAAAATAAGACGGATAGCTTTCAATAAAGCGCTTGTGAATCTGCGCTTCACTAATTTTAAAATCAATGTAAACGCTTCTTAGAAACCATGGAGTATCGTCACCAAACGGAATAGGAGGCAGATCGATATTTACATTCGATGTTGATTCAAAAAATTGCAGCGGCTGATCAGGTATCGCAACCACCCTGGGACCGAGCGGCTGTGCCGGCCCATTCAAAAGAATAACCGCAGTTTCGTTTCTGTTAAGTTTACTGGAAAGAATCAAGCCGTTTTCACCTACCTGCTTCCCGGCAGTAACAGCGGGCGGCACATGTTCCCATTGATACAAAGCGGAAGAAATACCAAAATTAAATATTAACGACAATAGCGTTACACTAATTACCACCATCGGCGCAAAATACTGTCTTCTTGCACCATAACTTAAAGCCAAAAGAATAGCGAAATGCATTGCCAGCGATGAAGCCCAATGAGCCGCGGCAATAAGCAGAGTTAAGGAAGTCTCGGGTTTTGGCGGCAGATTTTGCGCCCAATCAACCCGCAAAGCCAAAAATCGAATACCTGCAGCCGCCAGAAAAATTATGACAAAACTTACACTGAAAAAAACCAACAGCTTGGCCAAATTCCTCATGTTTTAAGATTAACACGGCAGTTACAACCGCGCAAGAGCCGATTGAGTAAACGGTTAAAATAAGCCATAATTTATTTTATGAACGCTCAAATAGCGGTTTTAGGTGCAGGTGCATGGGGAACAGCAATCGCGAAAGTAATTGCCGATAAAGGAAAAGATGTTGTTATCTGGAGTTTTGAAAAAGAGGTTAATGACGACATTAACCAGAGGCGGCGGAATTCCAGATATTTGCCGGATGTTGAACTGCCGGAAACAATCAGCTCTACCATGAATATTGAAGAAGCGGCGGACGGAAAAAAATTCCTGATTCTCGCGGCTCCGTCGCTGTTTCTTCTGGATACGTTAAAGAAAATCCTTGCGGTAAAATCCATCCGCGAAGGAGAAACTTATATCGCGGTTTTAACTAAGGGATTTCTGCCGACCGCGAACGGCCCAAAATTAATTGTTGAAACAATGGAAGGTTACCTGCCCGGTTTTTACCAGCATTCTCTTGTTTATATTTCCGGTCCAAGCCATGCCGAAGAGGTATCACGCGGAAAAATTACCGGGTTGATAGCCGCAAGCGAAAACGCGAAAAATTCAATCCGCTTCAGGGATTTATTAAAAAACCCGGAACTTCTTGTATATTCGTCTTTTGACGTACGGGGAGTACAGGTTTCGGCGGCGGCAAAAAATGTAATAGCCATCGCATTCGGGATGTTAGACGCAATAAAATCAATCGGCGGTTCGGATATGTTCGGCGACGGCACGGATTCCCTTTTGCTTGCGGCCGGTCTAAACGAAATACAGATACTTGGCAAGGCGTTAGGTGCAACTCATCCGGAAACATTTACTTCCATTGCGGGAATTGGCGACCTGGATGTTACCTGTCGTTCGATTTACGGCAGAAACAGGCGCTTTGGCAGGGAAATAATCGAAAAAAATATTTTAGAACCATATAAAGATATTGATGATCTTTTGGCGCATATCGGGGAAATAAGCTACCTTCCCGAAGGCGTAGCGGCGGCGAAGTATATCAGAATCCTCGCGGAAAAGCATAAACTTAAAATGCCTGTTTCCATAGGATTGTGCCGGATATTGAACCGTGAATTAGACCCTTATGAATTTGTACAAAATTTTATTGACGGCTTGAGGTAAAAATGTTTGAAAAACTAACAGGAAAGATAACGGACGCTCTTCGTTTTGTCGCCGGCAAATCAACAATCTCGGAAAAAAATATTGAAGACGCCGTAGAAGCAATTAAAATGGCGCTTCTTGACGCGGATGTAAACCTGCGCGTTGTACGCCGCTTTGTCAATTCCACTATCGAAGAAGCAAAAGGCGAAAAGGTACTGCGCGCGGTTGATCCCGGCCAACAGTTTATAAAAATCGTTAATGACAAACTGATATCCTTTCTTGGAGACGCAGACCCCTCAAGCCGCGCGTTAAAGCTGCGCGGTCCAGATGTAATCTCCACAGTACTGATGCTCGGTCTGCAAGGTTCGGGAAAAACTACAAGCTCTGCGAAACTTGCTCTTCGCCTGAAAAAAGAAGGACGCAAACCAATGCTTGTCGCCTGCGATCTTGTGCGCCCCGCGGCAATGGAACAGCTTGCCGTTCTCGGCAGCCAGATTGGAATACACGTTCACAAGGAAGACGGCGCAAAAGACAGCGTCAAAGTGTATCATAACGCTCATGTTTGGGCAAACCAAAACCTGATTGACACAATAATCATTGATACCACAGGCCGTCTGCAAATTGACGACATTATGATGCAGGAGCTTGCCCGTCTTAAAGACGCCGCAAAACCTGACGAAATGCTGCTTGTCGCCGACTCGATGACAGGACAGGCCGCCGCCGACATTGCCAAAACCTTTGACGAAAAAATCGGGCTAACGGGTGTTATCCTTACCAAATTCGATTCCGACACCCGCGGAGGGGCTGCGCTCTCTCTAAAAACTGTTACGGGCAAACCTTTAAAATTTGTAGGTACAGGCGAAAAGCCCGAAGACTTTGAACCCTTCCACCCCGACCGCATGGCAGGGCGCATTCTTGGCATGGGCGATGTTGTCAGCCTTGTAGAAAAAGCGCAGGAAGTAATTGATCAAAAAGAAGCTTTAGAACTCCAGAGAAAAATGGAGAAAGAGAACTTTACTCTGGAAGACTGGCTTTCTCAGCTTCGCGCCGTTAAAAAGATGGGCTCTTTACAATCCATGCTGGAGATGATTCCGGGAATGCAGGGGCAAATCAGCGAAGATGATATCAACAAAGAGGAACTGAAACATCAGGAAGCGATACTAAGCTCTATGACGCGCAAGGAAAGAGCCAACCATTTGATCATCGGCCCGCCGCGCCGGAGCAGAATCGCGCGAGGTTCGGGCACTTCTGTTGCGGAAGTAGCGCGCTTAATTAAAAAGTTTGAAAAAATGCGCGGCATGATGAGAAAGATGGCAAAAGGCGCAAAAAACGGAAAGATGCCAAACATACCCGGATTTCCGCAGTAGGATTTATTCACTAACGTTAAACGACATTGTCGATCACTGTATGAAGCAGTTACGTCCTACATCTTGTTCTTTTTTACCCAATCGACAATTTCATCGACTTTGCCAAAGACGAGTCCTGTTACTGTGTCGGCACAGCCGTAATAAATCGCGACTTTGCCTGTATCCTTATCTGCAAGAGAGGCAACAGGGAATGTAACGTTTGGAACGTCTCCCGCCAATTCATAAATTTCGCGGGGGTTGATAATGTACGGACGCGCGCGCGCAATCACTTTCCAAGGCTTGTCAATGTCGAGTAACGCCGCGCTGAATGAGTAAACAAAGCCGTTGCAGCTTGTCAGTACCCCGTGGAAGAATAACAGCCAGCCTTCCGTAGTTTCAATTGGACATGGCCCCGCGCCGATTTTGGTACTTTGCCAGCCGCCGGAAGGGGCCATAACATGGCGGTGCTTTCCCCAATAGATTAAATCAGGGCTTTCCGAGTAAAAAATATCGCCAAACGGCGTATGCCCAGAATCGCTTGGACGGCTTAGCATGGCATAATTTTTACCTATCTTGCGCGGAAAGAGCGCACCATTGCGGTTGTAAGGCATTAAGGCGTTCTCCATTTGATAAAATTTTTCAAAATCGAATGTATAGCCTATGCCAAGATTCGGGCCGTGATAACCGTTACACCAAATTATGTAATAACGGTCTTCTATAAAAACTACGCGGGGATCGTATTTATAATCAGAATCGGGCACATCAGGATCGGCCTTGATGAACTTTATCGGTTCATCTTCGATTATCCAATTAATACCGTCTTTGCTTCTCCCCGCGTGAATATCCATGTGACGCGCAGTATCATCGCAGCGGAACACGCCTGCAAACTCCCCTTTAAACGGAACAACGGCGCTGTTAAAAATGCTGTTGGACCGTAAGGTCAAATCCCGCGGAATGATCGGATTTTTCGAAAACCGCCACATCAGATCCTTTTTAGGATTGCTTGATGACGGCCTGTCTTCCCACGGAATATTTGGCAAGCTGCCTCCGTTTACGATGATACTCATACACGTCTCCTAATTAAATGTCTTCGTTTGCATCTTCAATCAAAGCATTCCACTGCGGGGAAACCGCTTCAATAAGCTGAGCTGCTTCACCGTCATGATACCAGATTTCCCATGCGATACCGCCGCGGTTCAAACCTGGAACGTGCAGGTGATTTCTCCACATCTGTAATTTCGGGTCACGGATATATACCCATGTTTCGTTGATAGCGCGGCGATCTCTGTAAATCGGATAAAGGCCAAGTTTCCAGTCCGTATCAATCGGGGTTAACCATGCCTGTACAGCCCACATAATAGCATCTACTTGATCCCTATTATATGTGGAAGGAACAACCATTACGTTTTCATCTGCAAATACGGTATAAGTTTTGGCTCTTGGACCTCTGGGCGGAAGAACCATTCCCCAGTCGTCTTTCATATTTGCAAGATCGTTATTAACAATATATTGCTGATCAATACGCATTGCAACTTTGCCGTCCTGGAAAGCGGGAATATGCCAGTTCCATTCCGAACCTTCAGGGCGCGGCATCATGACGCCTTCATCCCTCAGCCTCAGGAAGAACTGGACTGCTTCGATAAATTCGGGCTTGTTTGTTGCGTTAAAAAGTTTTCCTGTTTTAGCGTCTTTGCCGACATACATTGCACCGTTACTGCAAACAAGAGCGTCCAGAATTTCTGTAGAAAGGTCCCTTGGCATAGCATAAATATCAATAATACCGTCGTTGTTTATGTCCCTTGTAAGCTGTTTGCAGACTTTAAGGTACTCATCCCAAGTCCATTTGCCGTCTCTCTGCAGATCGTAAGGAAGATTCTCATTAAGTCCGGCTTCCTTAAACAATCTTTTATTCCAAACCACAACAGCGGTGTGAAGGCTTCCGCCATAACCATCGGCAAAAGCATAAGTCTTTTTGTTAAAAGTAAATGTATCATTAACAGCTTTGTTCCAATCAACAGGACTTGTTTTTGTAAGATTGACCTGCCTATTATCACTAACAGGATACAGGAGATTCTGGCGGTACAATGCCAACGCCCAATCCGGCTGTAATACAAGAACCTGCGCCGCAGGCTTTCCGGCCATGATGGAAGTAGCGGCAAGTTGTGACATTTCATTCCAGCCCGCAATATTTTTTTGCCTGATTACAATGCCATTGTCCTTTAAAAGCGCTTTTCTGAACTCAAGCTGTCTTTCCTCAGAATCGCTTCTGGGGGCTACAGTGTTAACATCGTAATCTGCCCACCAGTTACCGATTGTAACTCCGCCCATTGCATTAATTGTTTTTACAACCGATGCCGGGGCTTTGGGAACCTTGGGAATCCCCTGCCCAAATACCGGTAAAACCATAGCAACTAGCATTACAATCACAAAGAAAGCAACCATTCTTTTGTTCTTCATAATCTTCTCTCCTCCAAAATAATATTTATCTCAAGCGGCAGGTTTTTTATTCCATGCCGCATTGAAACCTACATAAAAAACCAAAACAGGTTTTTTAAGTTACATTTTTATACCTGTCTGGCTAAGGGACTCGACAAAGGCCCTTTGAGCCACAATATACAGCAATATAAGCGGGGCAAGGCTCATAAGCATACCTGTGGCTATAATCGCCTGCGTATAAGCCACAGGAGCGGTTGAAGCAATACCGCCGCTTACATTATTTATTACGGCCCACCACTGAGAAAAACGTTCCGCAATTGCACCAAGTCCGCTTGATAACATTCTGTAATTTTGTAAAAACAAAGTCGTATAAAACGAATCCGTCCATTGCCAAACAAAGGAAAACAAAAAGCAGGAAGTAAGCATAGGGGCTGCATCCGGAACCATAATGCGGATAAATGTTTTAAACTTTCCGCAGCCGTCCACCCACGCTGCCTCTTCAAGTTCTTTTGGCATACCGCGGAAATACTGCCTAAGCATAAAAATATACAAACCGCTTTTTAGCCCCATTCCCGTAACGGAAAGAAGCCAATATCCTATAACAGTGCTTAATAAATTGATAGGTTCACCTGTTATAAGCCTAAAAATACCGAATATATCAAAAAAGTGAAAATTGAGATAAAGAGAAGCCATAATCGTATGCGGCGGAACAACTATTATAAGCATGACGCACATAAACCAAAAATTTTTAAGCGGGAACTTGTAACGTGCAAATCCATAACCCGCCAGAGTACAGGCGGCTACCTGTAACGCGGCGCTGACAATTACAATAAAAAGAGTTTGAAAAAGAGATGGCCAAAAGTTAATCAACTGGCTTACCAGTTTGTAACTTCCAATGGTAAAGTTTCGCGGAATACTTACTACAGTACTATCGTATAAATCCTGCTGTTCCATAAAACTAACGCTTATTTTATCCAACAACGGCTGTATGATAAGAAAGCACATTCCAAAAAGTAAAATTGCGCGGCAAACCTTAAAAGCAATCTCTGCCGCTTTCTTCTTCGCGTGATAATTTTTGGATATATTTCCCCAATCCTGCGTATATTCGTTATTACTCATAGTAGTATACCTTCCTGGAAATCAATGTTATCGCTGCCCCAATAATCAAAATAACAGAAAGAAAATAAATCCACGCCATCGCGGTTCCAAATCCAAACTGCATTTGCCGGATCATCGCCAAATTTATTTTTGTCATTACACGGTTATCTGTCCGCAGGAAATAATCTACAACACTGTAAACTATATTAACAAGAATTAAAGAGCTAACCATGGGGAAAGTAATCTTCCAGAAACATTCCCAGCTTGTAGCGCCTTCGATTTTTGCGGCTTCAAACATACTTGGCGGAATTGTCTGAAGGGCGGAAAGGAAGATAATTATCTGAATACCGGAAGCCATCGCGATATCATAAATCTGATTGATAGTCATAAAAATATATCCCATAAAGTCGCTTGCAGCGCCTTCCGTAACCAGAATATCCTCCAGAACGCCGGTAACAGACGACTTCATCAAGTTCCCTTCTTTAATAATTTCCGCCATGTTGTTTAACAGCGAATTGTTTGTCTCCAGACCAATCATTACACCGGAAGAAAGAATTACAGGCAAAAAGAAAATCGCACGCACAAAACCTCTGGCCTTAAATTCCTGATTCAGAATAAGAGCAACAAACAAACTGAAAATAATAATCGCAGGAACTATCAGAAGCATACGACCGATTTCTTCGGTAACAAACCTGTTAAATTCCGGGTCAACCGCAACAACGCGCCTTATATTTTCAATCCCGATATATTCCATAGCAAACCCGTGTTTAACGGTATCAATTTTAACACTGCTGAATACCATGGTAAGCGATTCAATAATCGGGAAAAACATAAATGCAAGAAAACCGATTATAAAAGGAAGCAAAAAAATATATCCGGTAACCGCGTTCTTGCCTTCCAGCGTCAGCGAATATTTATTATGTCTCTTCATGAAATACATTATTCCCTACCTCCGATTATTCTATAAGTGTCAGCGCCGATATTTATGCCATCGTATACTGCGTCAAAATCGCTTGCATTTACAAGAACCCTTGTACCGTCCTCATATTCTGTTATTGTTACGTTAGGCGATAAAATAACATGATCTACAATTTTCTGGCTGTACAGATGACCAAAATCGGCGGTAAATTTTTTGTACATGGCATCGGCATCTCCAACCCATTTGTCATATTCATTTGCATAGAACTGCCTGAACTTTGTTTCCTGTAACTCGGCTGTTTCTTCTTTCATAAAACTAAAGTAAAGCCCCGCTCCGCTTTCAACTGTTTTCAACAAATTTTTTGTGTAATCCTCTGCAAGGTTTATCGCCCTGCTGGTATACGGTACAACTCCATGCAAAACAATCGGTAAAAATGGCACAGAGGCATCGGTTATGCCAAACGACTGATCGTCAATAATCATGTCAATAATTAAGTCCGCCCAAGGTGCGGCATAAACAAACCCGGTATTAACGATAATATCTTTTCCGGAATCTTTAATCTGTTGAAGTTTTTTCTGCCGCGTCAACATCGAAGCTTCGCGGCTTACATGCCGTTTTTCATGATAATCACCGGCAAGTTTTGAGCCATAATTTCTGAACGCAATATTCCGCAGCCCAAGAGACGAAGTTTTTTGGAAGAAATTGTCCATCAGCTTTATTGTGACCGAAGGACGGGCTATGTAGCTTAGCTTTCCCCATTGCTTGCGTTCGCCGAACCAGACAAAACTGAAAGGATATTTCTGTATTCTTTCGCGGTTCACATAACGGGCAGCGTCACGGTAAATGTTAAATCCGCTGAAACTTTTTACATCCTTCATGTAAAAGAAGTCCGCTTCGGGATGAAGTTGAAAATTATTTTTATCGGCGGCAGACACTATTTCTTTAAAATCTTTCTTACTGCCAAGCTGACTTATTAATTTAACTTTCGTAGGAACAGAATGATCAACACTTCTGTTAAACCATCCGTTAAGTTTAATACGCAGGTTCTTCCATCCGTAATTGCCAAAATCGTCGATCATGGATTGGACTTCTTTGTAAGAAGTAAGTTTTAACGGCAGATCAACAGGAAGACCCAGACGGTGCTGCGTCTTGTTTACAGCGCCGATTATTTCTACAGCAATGGGAACGTCATCCTGCGAAGGTCTGTTCGCGAGAGACGGATATTTGTTCAGTAACCATGAGCGGTACTCTTGTGCCATACCCATATAACCGGATTTTTCGCACAGTGTATAACGTAAAGTTATATTTTCTTCTGCCGGCAGAGATGATTCATAAAGGTATACATCACGTTCATTGCGGCCTGTAATATCCATTTTTGCGCCGTGAACTATGTCAAATAACGGGTATACCATGTTCCATGAAGAATTCCGTCCGGAGACATCGGCGCGTACACTGGCATAACTTGAACCTTCTTCAATGACGCATAACATAGCGCTTCCGTTTTTATGAATACCAAAAGCCGGGAACAAGGCTTTATTATCGCTGACTATAGCGTCACGGGGCATTGCTTCGTCCCATCCGTAAACCCTTATACTGTAGGGAGTTTGAGTCTGCTTCTTGTTATTAAAGTAAATAAGCGCTCCGCTGGAATCCGGCACCAGCATATACCCCTCATCGTTTATGCCGCCCGCTCCCATAAACGGCAGCAGAGATAACCGCAGAATCGGAAAAGCGGGAAGATAGGCAATTTTATCAAAGGGAACGTTAACTACAAGAGATTTACCTTCAAGAGAATAACGAAGGGTCAAACTGAAAGCAGGTTTATTAAAAGCGCCGCCGGCTGAATAGGTAGAAATGTCTTCAAAATATTCTTCGTAGGTATAACCGGCTTCTTTGAAATAATCTTCCATATCCTCTTTCATGTAATCCTGAGTATTACCTCTTAACACATATAACTTCATACGGCTCAGATCAGGATAATCGGCAAGAAGTTTAGTCCTGTCATCGGTAGAACGCAGATTGTCAATATCGTAAAGACGATAACAAGATTCAACCACAGGCCGGTCGTCATCGCTCATCATGTCCAAATAATACAACATTCTTTCTTCCGGCATCGCAGGCGGAATCCGAAAAGCACGAGAAATGTCACCTACCGTATAACGTACTTCCAAATCGCCGTCCACTACTTCATATTCGTAAGCAAGGCGATCTACGCTGTAAGAACTTGAAAACAATGTCATTCCAACGCCGGTATTGTCGGCATATTCAAGGGAAAGCTGAGAGCCCATTAAATATTTTGTAATAACATCGGCTACCGGATCATCAGAATACCCCGGAGGATTTGAGCGCCATTGTACACCCGTATTTTTTTCGGTAAGAATAATCTCGGCAGTTTCGGGCACAAAGCGCAGCAACAGATAGTCATTTTCCAAAACAACTTCTTTGTTTTCTCCTTCCGGAAACTCGTATACCATTACCGGCCTTGGTCTTACTGTTTTTTTGCTACAGGAAACCGCCGAAAAAAACGTGAAGAAAATTAATAACAGCCATGCAGAATTTTTCACCTAACCCCCTATACCACCCTGAACAGAATTTCTTTATACAGCGATATGAAATACGCAATTGCATCGCTTACAAGGCTGAAAAAGATTACAAAGATAAATACCATTACTCCCATTCCGACAATGGTCAACAAGCTTGAAAGTATCGTTTTAACAAGGCTGTAATCATGAACCATCATCATTGCGGCGAGTATCAACAAACCCGTCCACATTGCGGAAAGACCCGCGAGTACCCAGTAAATTGCGCCTTCTTCAAAGGTTATAGCCTGGCTTAACACTATCATGATGATGTTAATCAACACATAAGGAACAAGCGCATAACAGACAGCCATATAAATTTCAAACATTTTTCCCTTGCCGTCCATAAGGGTTGTAAGACTCCAGTTCGCTACAGTCCATAACCCGATAGGCAGAAGAATGCGCATAGCGACAATAATAGAGTTAAAATACTCCATATTGACTGTAACAAACTGAAAATTTGTAAGCGTTAGGCGCAATACCTCTACTATAACGGCAACAGCCGCAATAATATTTGCCGCGGCAATGGAGCCGCGTTTTTCGTGGGTTAAATCCCAAAATCCGTCAAGAGGATGGGTAGACACATAAAGTGAATACCTTAAAGTTTTGCCGACATGCTGCCACCATGTTTTATCACTAAGATATTTCATGCTTCCTTAATCTCCTTGACTAATTTAATGGAAAACCTGACAACAGGCGGTACAAATAATATTATTCCCAAAATCAAAAGTATTTTCCAGAGGTTTTCTTCCATCCATTGTTTGCGGTACAACTGATAAGCCTTGCCGTAACCTTCGCGGTAATGTTTAAGTTTATAATACTTCATTGATTTTTTATATTCACCCTGACGAAGAGCCGCCCTGCCAATACCGATATAAGCAAGATCGTAATTTCCGTTCATCTTAAGGACATCTTCCCACAATTCCGCGGAAGATTCATAACGGCCTGCCCTGTACTCATCCAGCGCGTCATTAATTTTTTGCCCATAACCTGTTAGGTCAAAACGTGTAAGAGAGGCGGCTCTGGAATCCAGCGCGTAAAGCGAATAACCCATATTGGCAAGAGCGACAGGCAGAAGAAAACAGCCTTCACGGTTGCCTATACCGCCAAAAGCGTATAACAGGTTTCCCTGAAAGTCATACATAAAAATACGCCCGCGTGTCCTGTCAAAACAAGCGTAAGAATCGTTTGCAAACGAAGCAACATCGACAAATCTTGTACGGCCGATTATACCGCCGGCATTGCCAACTACAAGGTCACCGACAGGCTCTTCATAACCGTTACGAATCAGAATATCCTGCCCCATGGCATTTAACCTGCGCACAGGATCTGTCTGTCCTGTCGCGTTTGTAACATAGAGAAAACCATCGTTGTCCAGAGAGACATTGCTGTACTCGGTGGGGATAAATAAATCCATCCGCTCTTTCTGCGCCTGTGTAGAAAGCATCTTCCATATATAATCAATAATATTGACATGTACCTTGTTTGCGCCGATGTAGCCGGAAAATTCTCCCCGGCTGTCAAATTCCATAAGCCCCTTGTTGATGTTACGCGCCTGAACAAATATACGATTCGCAAAATCTACAACTAACTTTATAGGAAGAAAATCCGTGTACTCTCCGATACTTTCGTCTTCCGGTTTATAGATAGCCGCAATATAATTCCAGTTATTATCAAGTTTTAATATCCGGTTGTTATTGGTATCCGCAATATAGAAAGAACCGTCTCTGTTTTCATAAATATCCATTGGATAATTAAGGTTTGATACTTCGCCGTCAATAACAACGGAAGAAACCGATTTGATAAAAATATGTTCCCCGTTCTCCTGCACTTCAAACAACAGTATCCGGTTATTGCCGGAATCACAGATGTATATGCGGTTCTCTCTGATAAAAAGCCCTTGCGGGTCTCTGAAATCGCCCACTCCCAAAATACCGCCAAGCAGGTACTCGCTTACCCGGTAAGCATCGGGAGACGCAACCTGCTCCAGCCAAAAATCATAATTGTAAGTGTAATTTGTGGGCTCCGCAAAAACAGGGGCCAGTACAAAAATTAACAAAATAGCAAAAGTAAGTTTTTTCATTCTTTTATCCCCGAATTAGCCATTGTCTGCAAGACATTACTTTGAGCAAATACAAACATTAAAATTGGAACAACCATAACAAAGAGCGTTACCGCTGCACCTACACCAGCGCGGGCAACGCCTGTAACAACGATTTGCGAAAGCGCAAAAGGCAGGGTCTTTAACTGTTCCGAATAAATAAAGTTAGACGCTCTTAAATTCCAGAGATTCTGCACAGAGAAGATCATTACGGTAAGCCATGCAGGTTTTATATTTGGCATAATGATCCAGACGAAAATACCGAACTCCTTTGCGCCGTCTACCGTTGCCGCTTCAAGGAGCGAGTTTGGTATAGTGTCAATAAACTGCTTTAGAAGGAAGAAACCGATCGGGAAGGCAAAAGCCGGAACAATAACCGAAAGAAAAGTATCAACCCATCCAAGTTTCGCCATTACAAGGTAGTTGGGAATTGCCGTCACATAACCGGAAAACATAAGTGTAATGATAACACCCTGAAAGAAAATCTTTGCGCCCGGAAAATTATATTTAGAAACAACAAACGCTCCCATCGAGGCAAAGAATATCAATCCAATCGTTCCAACCGCGGTAATAAAGACAGTATTAAAAATATAACGGGAAAAAGTAACCCATGATTTACTCATGATAATAAATAAATCCTGAAAGTTATTTAGCGTAGGGTTGCGTACCCAAATATTGGGCGGGAACAGGAAGATTTCATTTAACGGTTTAAACGCATGATTAATATTGAAAACAAGCGGAAACGCAAAAAACACGCCAAAGAAAGTGAGTAATGTAATAATAAATGCGTCGCCGCCGTAAGACCGGTTAAGCCTTCTGCCGCCGACTAACTTCTTTTGCTTTTTAGTCATAGTACACCCCTTAAGTTCCTACCCGCCTTAACATTTTTTGAATAACAGCATTACTTACAATCATTGTAAAAAACAGTATTGTCGCTATCGCGGAAGCATACCCCATTTCAAAACGCGTTGAACCGTAGTCAACAAGATGATTTACAACAGTATGCACAGCGTAATCCGTACTTGGGAAACCCGCAAGTACAATTGTAACATCCGCTACGTTAAAGGCCTGCGTGATCGCCATAACAGCCCCGAACATTAACATTCCTTTCATGTTAGGCAGGGTAATGTACCAAAGTTCCTGCCAGCGGTTGGAAATACCGTCAACAAGACCCGCCTCGTATAAACTCGGATCAATAGTAGAAAGACCTGCGATAAAGGCAAGGAAGCCCGCGCCTAAACTCATCCACAAAATAACTACCAGCATAACAGGCATCATGAATTTGGGGTCGGTCAGCCAAAGCACAGGCTGATCCAGAATCCCTAAGTTCATCAATATACCGTTTATATAACCGTAAGCGTCACCGGAAAAAATAAGCGTCCAAATCATAAAAGCGCCGGTGGCCAATGAAGGCGCATAGAAAACAAGGGTTACAAAGGCACGGATATAACGCGGCAATTCATTGATAAACCACGCAAACAAGAAAGCCATTACATACCCAATCGGCCCCGTAACCGCCGCAATTATAAAAGTATTTTTTACAGCAATTAAAAACACATCATCGGCTAACAGGAGGTTGATATAATTACGCAAGCCGATAAATTTTGGCGACTCAAGAACATTGAAATAAGTAAAACTGTAAAAAACCGATATAACAACAGGTGCTACATAAAAAAGGATAAAAACAATAGCATACGGCGCAAGGAAAAGATAACATACACGATACTTGTACATATCCCTTGACAACCGTTCGTCAGCATCTCTCCTTTTTTCCAAATACCTAGCAAGACTCATTATTCCCCCTATTCAAGACCAAATTCTTTCCGTTTTTTTATCAACTCATCATTGATGGTAATCGTATAATCCAACAAAGTTTCCCGTGTATCCATGCCCTCGTTCAATATGCGGCGTACCGCGTTGGTAATATGCCGGCTGACAAAATAACCGCCCGGTACTTCCGGTGTACCGACAGTCCAGCTGCGCTGTTCATCAAGTACAGCCATTTGTTCGGAACCCCATGAAAGCCGCTTAAACGCCTCATAATTCGCAGTAGGATAACGTGCGGCAGCTCCCATTATACTTTCAAGCTCGCGTCCAAACCTAAGCTGCGTATCCGCGCTGATCCACCACTTCATAAATTCCCACGCTAAATCCTGTTTTTTTGAATTAGTAAAAATCATCGTGGCAAGAGTGCCGGTGGGAACAGAACGATCTATTACACCATTAGCTTTTTTAAGGCCGGGCATTCTTGAAAATCCCCAAAGACCGCGAAGCTCCGGAGCAAAAACCTCCAACGTATTAAAGTTTGTGTAGTCGGCAAAGGCAAGCGGCATTTCGCCCGTACGGAACCGGTTTAAAAAGTCGTAAACCATCGGCGTTTTGTAATGCGTAAAAAATTTCGTGTATACGTCAAACGCTTCAATAGCGATTTCGCCGTCTAAAAGGGTGCGGGAACCTTCTTTATTGTAAAGAGAACCGCCGCGCTGGAACATATGCGCCATAAAGTTTGAAAAGTCGATATTTGCGGCCACGTTAGTTGCAACCGAAGGAATACCGACATTCATGTTATTTTTTTGAATTATGGGTAAAATATTGATAAGATCGTCCCATGTATCGGGAAGGTCAATATTAAGTTCTTCTAAAATATCTTTACGGTAGAACATTACATGGAAGTACTGCGTTTCCGGAAGCCCCCACACGCCGTCGGCATAAGAGAAAGGCACAACCACGCTTGGGTTTAATTCCTTTATTACTTCTTCATAATCGGGAAATTGGGAAATATCCACGACGGCTTTACGAATAGCAAAGTTCACAGGATCGCCCTGAGGAACTGTAAGAGCCATATCCGGCCCCGTACCCGCAACAACCGACGGCAATACAGCATCCGCCGCGACAAGTTTTACATTTACCCTGATACCGGTTTTAGGCGTAAAAGTGTCGTCTATCATTGATTTAAGAATGGTACTTTGATCGCGCCCCGCAAGCATCCACACATCAATAACGTTGTTGCCGTTACGGTACACATCGCCGAGGTTGTTATAATCAACAAAAAACGAAGACAGGAAGGAGCGGATTTCGTGCGACGCCGAAACAAAGAAATTGTCTTTTATTTTCGGCAGCTTTGCATCGGCAGAAGTTAATAAAAGGAAGTCAATGTCGAGCTGAGACTGAGAAAGCGCCAACATGCTGTCTCCAAGAGAGCTGATATTGGCTTTAAAGTTTGTGAGCGTCCGCGGAATTTTGTCCGGCCGCCTGACAAAAAGTTCAAGCTGGCGCGCAAGTGTAAGAGTTGAGGCCGCCTGTGCGCTGCGCTCACCCGAATAGCGGGTTAAATCGTCTACCAGTTTATACAGGATTTTACTTTCCAGCGCCATCGCTTCTATTACTTCGGGATAAACATATTCAACACGATAATCGCGGTATATATCCGGTTCAGTTCCAGTCAACACAAGAATCTTTCTATATATACCGTTCAGACGGAACACGCTTTCTTCTATTACATTTAATATCGCACCCATATCGCCAAGGGTTGCCTGCATACGCACGGTATTTACACCCCTCTTGAACGGAAAGACCATATATTCTTCGTTATCATTGTCGCGGAGAGTAAGAAGCTGCCACTTGTTATTATAGGTGAACGGTATAGCGGAAAGTTCCCGGCAAGGCGTTTGTCCGTTTATAAAAACAGAACGATTCGACACAAAGCCGCGATTATAATTCTGCCGCCCCTTAAACGATAAGCGGTACAATCCGTCTTCCGGCACATCGACTTCCCATTCGATCCACTGACCTGAAACACGCCACCTTTCACCGCCAATCATGTTAAGACGTATTCTGGCTACACTTGGAGGCTCGGTTGCGCCGGAAGAACGATCGTAATTTGGATACAACGAAGGATCGGAACGACGCACTGCCCGCTCCCCCTGAATCTTCAACTGGACATTTGAACGTGTATTTTGATAACTTGATAAATCCTGTTCCGCAATATAATCATAATAACTTAAAGCATGATCGGGAGCCTTTATCGAAATACTGCGAATTGCAATTGGCTCATTTATACCTTCAAGCCTGATAACGCTTTCCCCTTCGGGGAAATAAAAAGAATAAGGATCGGTTATGAAACCAAGTGAATCCTTGAACCACGCGCTTTCCCACTGGGGCTTTTCAACCTGCTGGGAGCGTATCTCATTGCCCTGGTTATCAAAACGGCTTGGTCCCGCGTCTCCCCAAACACGTTGAAAAGCCAGCCTGTCCGCGCCAAGGAAGGGAGTTTCCCCATTGATTAAAAAAGAACGTTCTATTGTTATACCCCGTGAAGGAAGGGGGAAATATTCGATATTGATAAAGTAAAAACCGGCTTCTTCAAGATTGATTCTATATTCAACAAAACTAACTTCGTCAGTTCTTAAAACACGCGCTTCGTTCTCAAAGTTTTCAAGTATGGAAACTCCCGAAGCGGAAGAATAGGCGAAAATGTTGACAGGAATATCCTGCGTTCCGTTCGGAACACCCGCGTAACGTTCCAAGTAGCGGGAGTAGGTATTTGTCCTTCCGGTACTTGCCCCGCTTAAATCGAAGCCTGCATACTTTTCGGAAAAATCACTACCTTGTCTTCCGGCAAATAAAAAGAATAATGCAAACGCTATCACAACAACAGTGATAATTGCAACTTGAGGATTAAAAAACCTTCTCATCATTTCCCTTCCATCTGTATATTTCTGACACTGCCTTTAAACTTACTTATTTTACCGCATTTATCATTGCTTTGATAAGGGTATCACTTTCAGGTGAATTCGGCTGACCGTTTCTTCGGTCTATAAGGCCGAATTTTTCCCCATTACCTATGACAGAGCCGTTGTCCCAATAAATGGGAATTAGCCCGTATTTTTTTGCTGTGCCATAAATATGCGGCAGGTATTCCCTGCGGCTTTGGCGCGCCTGCTGTTCTTTTGCCGGATCATTGGGGTATAACTGCATTACTGCGCCGCATTCCCCGATTATTACCGGAATATTATTATCTACGAATTTCTCTTTAAAAGGAGCAAAGTCGGTTTCTGTTTTTTGTTTGTCGGCAACAGTTCCCCATGAAATCCGGCTGCCCCCAATCCCAAAGTCATGCGGATCATAATAATGAAAACTTACAATCAACTTGTCCGAAGCCGTATCATTGGGAAGCATAAAGCCCGTGGAAAGCAGCTGCCTGCGGTCGTTACAATAAGCGGAGACCAATAAATACCTTGATTCGTTGTTGCCGCCTGTCGAGCGCACAGTATCTACAAAAAACTGATTCCACTTTATTATGGTAATAAATTGACCTGCCTCGCCGCCGCCGCCCCAATTGCCGTTGTGAAGTTCATTGAAAGATTCAAATATCAGCCAGTCACCGTAATCTTTGAAATAAACGGCGATTTGTTTCCATACGCGTATGTATTTACTGGTTATCCGGTTAAATTCATCCTGATTTCTGCTTGCCTTCCTGATCGAAAGCCAGCCGTCTTCCCTTTTGGAATCGGTTGAGCCGTCGTGGTGCAAATTGATAATCACTTTTAATCCGGCATTTTTTGCATAGCCAACTACTTCGGCGACACGTTTTAAAAAAGCTTCATTAATATGATAGTCGGGCGCATCACTCATTTGTCCCATCCATGTTATTGGAATACGGACAATATTAAACCCAGCGGCTTTTACCCCGTCAAGCAATGCTTGATTTATCCTTGGGTTTCCCCAAATAGTTTCGCCGGATTCGATAAAAGCCAAATTGCCGTCCTGGTCAATATTGCCTTTATAAGCATCAAATGTATTGCCAATATTCCAGCCAGCTGAAATTTTTTCGTCCCTTAAATAATCATAGGCAGATTTACTGCCCATCGGTTCTTCAGGGTAATTATTTACAGCATCGGGAATATCCGGAGTATATGCAAAAGCGTTATCGGCTGTAAAGGTAGCAGCGGCCTTCTCGCTTGCGCAGGAGACTGTTACCCATACACCTGCAAAAACGCAAAATGTACATACAAGCAGAAAAATTTTTTTTAGCATTACTACTCACTACTCCGGAAATAAAATTAGACTTGTTCGGAAATATACTACCACATACACTCGATGATTACACACAATTTCCGAACAAGTCTGTTAGGCTATTGCCACGTCTTAATGTCCCAAATTTTAAATTCAAAAGGACCTGTACCGCCTTCAGCGGCATTCACAGTCTGGATTCTGATACTTTCCAAACGGTTCGGGTAGAACCTTACCGCAGTTGCCCATGCGGGTTGCATAAAAAACCTCATTTCAATTTTGAAATCATGTACTTCCCCGGCGGGTTCAGTCTTTACGGTATAGCGGTGGAAACCCCAATCGGTAACAAGAGCCGTAGGAGCTTCTACAACATAAGGCCTGCCATCAGCCAGCATTTTAAAAGAAATTGCTTTTGCAGATCTAAGCTGCGCCAGTGTGTCTTCATCAGGTTTTATTGTAACTTGACAAAGACCATATTTGGTTTGATCAGTTACAACACCTTTAAAATGGTAAGTTGTAACAGTTTCGCCGTCAATTTCTTCTTCAGCCGTAGTCATGGTAATGGTAGAAGAACCCTTGTCATTTGCATCATTGGCCGGTTCAAGTTCCCAAACCCCCAAAACTCCTACGCTGGGTCCGGAGGCTGCCGCGCCGCCACCACCGCTGGAAGCACAGGCAAGGATCACGACGCAAAATGCTACGCACATAAGAGCAAGCAACACTTTTTTTGAATTTTTCATAAAATTCCCCCTAAAAGATAAATAAAATTGGATGGGATTTATTCAGAATAAATTATATCCCGAATAATCCAACTAAAGTTATAATACTCCGATATTTTATAACCGTCAAGATTTTTTTAATAGAATTTTAGTATATCTATTAATAAATACGAAAAAAGCCTGTTTTTCGGCCGTTTTTATTCAACGCAGATTTGTCCTCAAGGCGGGCGGGTAAAATCAAAAAAAACCCTAAAATCATCATTTTTGTCCGATTTTGGCGTTTTTTTGAAACTTCAATCCTCAAAAATCTTATCCCAGCGCTGCTGGATAGCGGCTGCCGTCTCCTGCGCAGTACGGCCGCTTTCAAAAAAGAGCTGTATTTCCTCGCGGGCGGCGTTTTCGTACTCCTGCGCGCCTGGCTCTCCAAGAAAACCGCGGACAATTATAGAAGATTCAAAAATATCCCAAGCTTTGGCGTAAAAGGGATCGTCCTTCATATGGCTTTTATAATCGCCGGAAAATAAATCCGACACATCGCCGGGAACCGCTTTTAACTGCGCACAGAAAAGCGCCCGCTGACCGGCAAGAAATTCAAGGAAATACCCCGCGGCGTCAGGATACGCGCAATTTTTATTAATACCGGCAAATATGCCTGTAAGACCGATACTGTATTTTCCCGCTGTGCCGGCGCCGGGGATTGTTGTTATGCCAAATGCCTCATCGCCCATTTTTTCCCTGAGCGCCTGAATGGTGCGGGTTGATGCAACAATCATGGCTATTTTTCCGTGAGCGAAATCTTCCAGAGCCTGCTCCCCTGTCATTTCAAAACTGTTTGGGGCAAGCGCCTCTTCGCGGTAGAGCCTGCCGAGGAAATCAAAATCATTAATTATCGGCCTTGTGTTTATAACCGGCGCGGAATCTTCGTTATGCCAAAAATTTCCTCCGGCCGCCCATATCCACGAAAAAATATCTCTGGAAAGGGATTGCCTGTTCAAGGGGCTAAGGCTCATTGCCGCGCCTGCCGCGTCCGCCAGAACGCCGTTATTGGCGGCTGAGACAGTTTTCGCATAGACAAGGAATTCGTCTCTGGTTTTTGGCGGGCGGTCAAAGCCGGCGGCCTGCAAAAGTTCAATATTGTAAAAAAGCAAATCCATAAAAGAGACCAAAGGTATTGCCGGTTCATGGACGCCGGTTTCTACTTCAAAAAAAGAATCCAGCGGCAGAAGAGTTCCCGCGGCGGCAAGATCGTCAAATTCACCTTCATCAAAAAATAAAATATCGGGCTCTTTGTTTTTTTCGCCGGAAACATTCAACAGCTTAATTCGCAAATCTGGATTTTGCCTCTCAAAATCCTGTACCAGCGTTTCCATGGTTTTACCGCCAAAAATTTCTTCACAGCGAGTTGAAATATAGATATCTTTTTGCCGGCTTTTTGCGTTTAACCGCGAAACAGCGCCGCTCATTACAGGGCTGAGTATCAAAATTAAAACAAAGATAATGATAAAAATATCTATCCGATTGTCAAAAAACATCGACTTTTTGTTGTTTTTACTGTACATTTTAATTATGGTTCCTTTTTTAAGAAGATTCTCTTATTTTCTTTTCAATAAAATTAACCGGCGGAAGACGGAAAATTTCTCGGAAGAAAAACTAATCATCGATTTTTCCAAAACAAAAAAATCCCCTTTTGATATTAAATCAGAATCTTCATATAATGCCTATCCGTCAAAGGGCTCTTTTGAGATGGGACTGAAAAAAGCGAAGTGTATCGCATGGACAGAAATCCCCGACCGTGAATATCAGGATCATATTATCGAAGCGAGGATCCGTCTGGACAGCCTTGGCGGTTATGCCGCAGCGGGGCTTACGTTTCATATCAGGGACGATGAAGCTTACTACATCGCGCTTTTTTCCGGCAAGGGTTATTTTCGCCTTGATGTTGTAAGAGACGGCGCGCCGAAGCCGCTTATCGCGTGGACTGACATTTATGAATTCAACGGAAAAAATTTTAACCTGAACATCATCACCTACGGAACATTTATAGTTTTTCTTGTTAACGGCAAATGGATTGGAGAAATAAGCGACGATTCATTTAACAGCGGACGGGTTGGTTTTGCCCTTGCTTCTTACGAGACTGCATCTGGCGAAACGGCGTTTCAAGAAGCGGGGGACGAAGGGGCTTCCGCCAAACAGAACGAATATGTCTGCAAAGCCTTTCTTGATTATATTTCCATAGACACAAGGATAAAAAGTATCGAGGAAAAATACAAAAAATGGACTGACCCTTTAAACATAAACGCGGAAAGCCGTCTGCGGCTGGCGGAAACTTTTGCGGTTATGGGCGAATCTTCAAAAGCGCTTGAGCAGATTATCAAGGCGTGGCAGCGCAGGGACGAAGCCATCCGCGCAGTTTCTTCAGGAGAAGAAGGGGTTAGAACGAAAAAAGAGCTGCTTCTTGCGGCGCGTATGTCGTTACAGCTAAGGCAATACGACGAAGCGGAAAGTTTTATCGACTCCATTCTTGAACAATGGGCGGATTCCGCCGAGGGAAAAGAAGCGATTAAAGAAAAAATAAAGATTCTTAACGATCTTAAAAAATTCGCCGAATTAAAAGACTTTGTTTTAAAATACGCTAAAAATAAAAAGGATATTAATTATCACACCCTGCTTGCACGCTGCTATTTTGAATTGAAAGATTATAAAAAATCCGCGGCGGCGTGGGACAAGGCTTTTGAGATGAACAGGGAGAACGGCGTTTATGCAGCTAACGCCGCTAATGCGCTTGATCTTGCGGATAAAAAAGAAGAAGCGCTTTCGCGGTTTATTACAGCAGGCAAAATTTTTCTTAATCAGGACAATCAGGCTGAACTTGGGGTAATAATGCCAAAACTTTCAATTTTGGGCAGCAACAACTGGGAAGCGCGCGTCCTTGTCGGGAAATGGGCTTTTAGTATCGAAGATTACGACCGCTGTATAACGGAATTTTCCGCCGCGAATAAAATCATGGGCGCTGTTAAACCAAAACCGGAAGCAGACCCGGCTCATTATTATTTGTGGGGACTTGTCCTGAACATGAAAGGAAAAAATACCGAAGCTGTCCGTCTGCTTGAAAGGGCTGTAAAACTTGCGCCGGATTACGGTCTTTTCCGGTTCAAGCTGGCGGAAATCAAATTGAAAGCCGGTATTAAAGATTTGTCCCTTGCGAAAGAATTAAAACTTGCTTTAAGCAGCATGGACGATCCTGACGGAAAAATGGCAGAGCACGCGGCAAAGCTTCTTCGCACTATTAACAGTGCGAGTAACGCAGGTAAAGTGAAAGGCGCTAAATCTTTAAAACAAAACGGAAAAAAATGATAATCGACTGGACTCAATTTTGCGAAAAGGGACTGCCCACAGGACAAAAAAAAGCCTCGGTAACGATAGGCGTTTTTGACGGAGTTCACCGAGGACACAGGTCTCTGATAGAACGCGTTGTTTCGCATAATGCTGACAATGTGCCGGTAGTTATTACTTTCCGTGAAAATCACAAGAGCGGAAAAACAGCGGATAACATTCAGTCCTTTGACGACAAAGCGGCAATGCTGGAAAGCCTTGGCGTAGAAATACTGCTTGTGATCGATTTTACGGACTCAATCAGACGCATGGCAGGAATCGAGTTTTTTGAAGCCCTGTTAAAACGCTGTAACGTCGGTTTTTTTGCGGTTGGAAGCGCCTTCCGCTGCGGACACCAACTGGATACAGACGCGGCGGCTATTCAAAAATTTTTCGCCGCCCGAAACATCCCCGTTGAAATTGTCCCCGAAGTTACGGAAAACTCCCTGCCCATCAGCTCCAGCCGTATCCGCGCCGCAATCGCCGCCGGGGACATTCCGCTGGCACAGGCAATGCTGGGAAGGGATTTAGACGGGTGAGCCGTCCCGGCGCCGGATATAACGCAGGTATTTCACCTAACAACACTACAGAAAAACGGTGAATGACACCAAGGCGTGTCCGTTTTCATTTTTTCTTCAGATTATCAATATTTTGCATTGCAGCTGAATACCCTTGAGCTGCGGCATGATTATACCACTCAAAAGCTACAAGCAGATTCTTGGGTACGCCCTTACCATGCTCATAGCAAGTTCCCAGACAATTCTGAGCGGGCGCATATCCATGCTCTGCGGATTTTCGATACCATCCAATTGCTTTTTCTATATCCGCAGCTACTCCTTTGCCGAATTCATAACACGCGCCCAAATTGTATTGAGCAAAAACATTACCCTGAGCTGCAGCCAACTCATAATATTCAAAAGCTTGTTTTATATCTTTGGGTACACCGTTGCCATTCTCGTAGCAAAAACCCAGATTGCCCTGGGCAGGAGCGTATCCCTGTTTTGCCGCTTTACTATAATATGCAACCGCCTTGTTTAAATCCGTTTCTACTCCGTAGCCGCTTTCATAACACCATCCCAAGTTACACATAGCAGGGACGTATCCTTGTTTTGCCGCTTTTTGGTAATATTCAACCGCTTTGGCAAAATTCCGGGGAACACCATGTCCTTTTTCATAACAAAATGCCAGGTTACACTGAGCAGGCGCGTTTCCTTGATCCGCCGCGGCGCAGAAACAATCAAAAGCCTCTGCAAAGTTATTTAACATTCCTGCAGCATTTCCTTTATTAAATAATTCAATCACATCATCAATCTTCTGATTTTCCGCCATATATCCCTCCATAAATTACTCAGAATTATGTATTTTATTCATATGCTGCCTGTTGTGTTATTATCGCTTTTTTCCGTTGTTTTTACAATAGTGCCATGTGCCACTTTTTGCCAGTGTCGTTAGGAGAAATACCTACAGATATAGCGTGGGTATTTCTCCCCTTCCCTAATTAACCAATAATACGGGCAAACGGCATATTTATTTTTATTAATAAACAGGCTATAATTACCCATTACTTACAGGAGAAAAACATGGATAAAGACACTGAACAATTTTTGAAAAATCAGGCGAAAGAAATCCGCAAGATGACTATTGAGGAAATCGGGAACTTGGGATCGGGGCATATCGGGGGGGCAATGTCAATTGCAGACCTTTTGGCTGTTTTGTATTTCCACCGCATGAAGGTTGATCCTAAAAATCCGCGCTGGGAAGAGCGCGATCAACTGGTTGTTTCCAAGGGACACTCGGGGCCGGCAGTTTACGCGGCACTGGCGCTCAAGGGATTTTTACCGAAGGACTGGCTAATGACTTTGAACAAAGGCGGGACCAAATTGCCAAGCCACTGCGATCGTAACAAAACGCCCGGTATCGACATGACGACCGGCTCGCTTGGGCAGGGTTTTTCCGCCGCTATCGGCATTGCTGTGGGCCTGCGGATGGATAAAAAAACTTCGACTGTGTACACCGTGATTGGAGACGGCGAGTCCGACGAAGGGCAGATTTGGGAAGGCGCGCTTTTTGCCGGCTTTCACAAACTTTCCAACCTTGTCGCGTTTACCGACTACAACAAACAACAGCTTGACGGCTTTACAAA
>JAIRUC010000265.1 GCA_031254615.1 Treponema sp.
GAAGTATACGTTATCGAAGAAAGCCTTGCAGCCGCAATCGGCGCAGATATTCCGATAAAAGAGCCTGCAGGCCACATGATCTGTGACATAGGAGGCGGCACATCGGAAATCTCTGTAATTTCTCTTGGAGGCATGGTTGTTACAAGCGCCATTCGTATTGGCGGCGATGAATTTGACGAAGCTATTATTAAACATATACGCAGTGTTCATAACCTTGTTATCGGCGAGCAAATGGCGGAAAAATTAAAAATTGAAATTGGAAACGCCTCCCCTGAAAAGGTAATCGAAAAATTGGAAGTAAAGGGCAATGACGCCATTACCGGTCTTCCGCGGCGCCTTGAAATTGATTCTGTAGAAGTAAGGGAAGCGCTAAAAGATCCAATAACATCGATAATTGATGAAATAAAAGTAGTCCTTGGCAAGACGCCGCCGGAACTTGCGGCTGACATTGTCGACCGCGGCATTGTAATGACAGGCGGCGGCTCTATGTTAAAGGGGCTGGATAAACTTATTGCAAAAGAAACAGGTGTTCCCGCAATTATTGCGGACCAGCCTGAACTCTGCGTCGCTCTTGGAGCGGGCAAATATTTTGACTACATGAAAGGTTCGGACCTTACAAAAAATATCTATGACAGAATAAACGGTTAACCCTATGCGGCAGGGATTCTTTAAGGAATTCAATTCCGGCGCCTCCTCGCAAAAAAGCGGCGGCAGGTTATCGGGAACGCTGTTAAATGCGTCGTTTTATGTATTTATTTTTCTTGTCATAATATCAATCTTAATGCTGATGTTTTCCGGCGGTAATTTTAGTTATAGTGTAAAAAATTTGGGGCTGTCTCTTTTTTCCGGCGTCAGGGGAGGAATTTATGAATTGTCTTCAATGGTTTCAAGGACAGTCCTTTCCGTAAAAGAGCTTGCGGATTTAAGAAAAGAACATACCGAACTTTTAAAACAGCTTGAACGTTACGAAGAACTTGAACGCAGCAATGCTGAAATATATCAGGAAAATATCCGTCTTCGCGAACAGCTTGGTTTTGCGCAGTCCCTGCGGTACAGGCGAATCCCCGCCCAAATTTCCGGGCGTGACCCGAATAATCTTTTTTCTGCCGTAGTGATAGACAAGGGTAGTTTTGCCGGGGTTACGCGTGATATGCCCGTAGTCGCGTGGCAAAACGGCACACAGGCGCTTGTAGGAAAGGTGATACAAACAGGCGCTTTTGAAAGCCTTGTTATGCCTATTTTTGACAACAATGCTCTTGTTTCTTCACGGCTGTCTGTTACGCGATATGAGGGTATTGTAGAAGGGCAGGGAAATCAGGAGACTCCGCTTTTAATGCGTTTTGTCCCTAAACGCGCAAGAGACGAAATTAATATTGGCGACATTATTGTTTCAAGCGGCATGGGAGGCATATTTCCCGCAGGAATTAATATAGGAAGGGTCAATAATATATATTCGCCGGAATATGAAACAACTCTGGAAATAGAAGTAATCCCCATGATTGATTTTTCAAGACTGGAGTATGTTTATTTAATTGAGAGGGAGACTCCGGCTTCAACAGGACTGACAGATGATTAGAAATACTGTTTGGACAATAATATTAGCAATAGTTGCGGGTATATTGCAATCCACCCTGATTGGAAATATTGCGCTGTTCGGCGTTGTTCCGGATTTAGCCTTGTGTATTGTAGTTTATTCGGCCTATATAAACGGAACCATGACAGGGCAGCTTTCCGGTTTTTTCTCAGGTCTGTTACTTGATTTTCTTTCTGCGGCCCCTCTTGGGTTGAATTGCCTTATCCGAACTATTATAGGCGCTGTTACGGGAATATTTAAGGGCGCGTTTTTTCTAGACGTGTTTTTTATGCCGCTCATTCTTTGCGCTTTGGCAACAATAGCAAAAGCCGCTATTATGTTTTTACTCAATCTAATAATGGGTTCCGCAGTGCCTGTTTATTCGTTGTTCTCGCCGTCTTTCTGGATTGAATTTGGCCTTAATTCTTTAAGCGCACCACTTTTATTTTTTCTTTTAAGGCGTTTTAAATTTATTTCGGCAAAATGGGGTTAGTATGCAGGAAGATCAGGAACGCCGGATTAATGTATTCAAATTTTTGATAATTTTGCTTATTGTTGTTTACAGCATAAAACTTTTCAGTATGCAAATCCTTTCCGGAGAGGTATACCTGACACGCGCCCAGGATATTTCACGCAGGACAATTACAATTCCGGCGCAACGCGGAGAAATATACGATAGAAATTACTCAAAACAGTTTGTAATGAACAGAGATTCTTTTGCGGTGAATATTACTCCGGCCGAAGTTCCAAGGGGCGGCATGGAGGAACTTGTTGACGCCGTTTCCGATATTTTAGGCGTTCCCGCCGATGAAATAACAGCCAGAATACCAAAGCAGTATTTACAGTTTTTCCAGCCTGTAGAAATTGCAGCTAATGTTCCGTTAAATGTCATTGCCGCCCTTGCCGAAAGAAAAAACACGCTGCCCGGAGTTTCATGGCAGAGTAAGCCCATACGCAATTATACGGATTCAGGAAGTCTCTCACATATTTTAGGTTATGTCGGTGATATTACCCGTGATGAGCTGACATCCCTTTACAACTTTGGCTATCAACAGGGGGATGTAATCGGCAAGGCGGGAATCGAAAAACAGTATGATGAACTTTTAAGAGGAAAGGAAGGCAGGGAAATCAGAACTGTCGATGTCAGGGGCAGGCGCATTGCGGGGCGTGAAAACGTGCGCATTCCTCCAGAAACGGGAAAAAATCTTGTTTTGACAATTGATTACAACCTTCAAACACTTGTAGAAAAAGCATTAGGTCCGCGGATTGGAACCGCTCTTGTTATGCGGCCTGCAACCGGAGAAATACTTGCAATGGTTTCTTACCCGTGGTATGACCCAAATATCTTTACAGACGGACTTCGTTCCGATTACAGGGCGCTTGCTGACGATCCCAACAAACCTTTTTTAAACCGTGCCATTCAATCAAGTTATGCGCCGGGTTCTACTTTTAAAATTGTACTGTCGACAGGCATATATGCAGATAAAGTATTTCCGCCGGAACAGACAATTCTTTGTCAGGGCGTTATTAATTTTGGCAACCGCGATTGGCTGTGCCATATCCGCCGTCCCGGGCATGGCAGATTAAACCTTCATAACGCATTGGCTCAATCGTGTAACATATATTACATGACAGTCGGCAGAGATTATCTTAAAGACGAAAGAATAGTATCGTACGCAAGAGAGTACGGTTACGGAGAATTGACGGAAATCGATCTTCCGGGTGAAATAGCGGGATTTATTCCAACTCCACAGTGGAAGGAACGCCGCTTCCACGAAAGATGGGTTGCCGGAGACACAATGAATATGTCCATAGGCCAGGGATATACTCTGGTTACTCCTATTCAAATGTCAAATATGATCTGTATGTTGGTAAATGACGGAAAAGTTTATAAACCTCACCTTTTAAAAGAAGTCCGTGATCCTGCAACCGGCGCGGTAGAAAAAAACGTAAAACCCGTGCTGTTACACGAAAGCAGCCTGTCACCAGAAATTTTTGAATCGGTACGCCGTGATATGAGGAATGTCATCACAAACGGAACAGCGCAATATCCTTTGAATCTAAAATCAGTGCAAGTCGCGGGAAAAACCGGCACTGCCGAAGTTGGCTTTACCGATCGGTGGCATTCATGGTTTACGGCTTTTGCGCCTTATGACAATAAAGATGATGAAAACGCGATTGTTGTCACGGTCATTGTAGAAGCTGCAAATAATTGGGAATGGTGGGCGCCTTATGCGTCGGCTTTAATTTTTCAGGGGTATTTTCAAAATCAAACCTATGAAGAAGCCGTACGGGCTTTAGGCTTCCAGTATTTAGCACCGATACAGGGGCGCAGAGAATGAAATTCAACGATATCCTTAAAATTGATTATTTACTGCTTCTTCCGGTACTTGTTCTTTTAATGCTTGGAATTTTATTTATTTATTCGTCGGGAATAACATCCGCCGGCATCCAGGTTTCTAAAGAATACGTCCGGCAAATTATCTGGACATCGGCAGGATTAGTAATAGCGCTTGTTCTTGCTCTGGTAAATTACCGCCGTTTTTACAATATGTCAATTTATATCTATCTTGCTTCATTATTGCCACTTATTTATACATTACTTTTTTCAAGGATTGCCTATACGGCGCGCTGGCTTAGAATCGGCTCGTTTGGCGTACAGGCATCGGAGTTTGTAAAAATTTCCGTTATTATTCTTCTCGCGCGTTATCTTGCGGATACAGATCGAAACAAGAGCGCGTTTTCCCGTTTTATGATTTCCTGTTTTATTGTTTTTATTCCGATGCTTATTGTCCTTATTCAGCCGGACCTTGGGACAGCGCTTGTGTATCTTGCTATCCTTATGACAATGACTTTTATGGCAGGCGTGGCCATTCGTTATGTGTCATTCATGATTTTAAGCATTGGGTTTACAGGTTTATTTTTAGTTCTTCCGCTGTGGCAGACTTATATTTACAGAAAAGCAGTTCCTGTTCTTGCCCTATTAACAAATCCAAAAATAATTTTTATTGTTTTGCTTTTTTTGTTAATTATTTCGGCAATTGCCCTGTTTGGATATGTAAAATTTAAAAGAAAATATTTTTACTGGATTATTTATGCCTCGGCAATAATCATTTTTTCACTGAGTGCTTCCTATGCAGGACGGATTATTTTAAAAAATTACCAGATTATGCGACTGATTGTCTTTATTGATCCTAACGTTGATCCGCGCGGAGCGGGATGGAATATTATTCAATCCGTAACGGCTATAGGAGCCGGCGGCCTGACAGGCAGGGGTTATTTGCAGGGAACGCAAAGCCATTACCGCTTTTTACCCGAACAAAGCACCGATTTTATTTTTTCAATTTTTTCGGAAGAATCAGGCTTCATTGGAGGGCTTTTTGTTTTCCTGCTTTTCCTTCTGATAAACATACGCCTGCTGACAACAATGAAAACCACAACAGACCCTTTTGCAAAATATATCTGCGCAGGCCTTGCGGGTATGTTTAGCTTTCACTTTATGATCAATGTCGGTATGACAATGGGGATTATGCCAATAACAGGCATTCCTTTGATATTTATGTCATACGGAGGCTCTGCGGTTTTTTCAGGCATGACGGGTATTGGGCTTGCGTTGAGTATTTTTATAAGAAGGTATAACCGTTAATGCATGACAGGTATATTGATCCTGTATCGGAATTAGGCGGCCTCCTGTTAAAAGTTGACAAGCCTGCACGTTATGTCGGCGGCGAATACGGTATTCAGGCAAAAAAAGACGCCCATTTTCGTACGCTTATCGCTTTTCCTGATCTTTATGAAATAGGGATGGGAAATCAGGCATTAAAAGTTATCTACAACCGTATGAATAAGGTACAGGGTATTTCATGCGACCGCGCTTTTGCCCCCGCTCCAGATTTTGAAAATTTGTTACGCGAAAATAATATCCCGCTTTACGGCCTTGATACGGGTATCAGTCTTTCCTGTCTTGATCTTCTGATGTTTACCGTCGGCTACGAATTGGGGCTTGGCGGCATACTTTTGATGCTTGAAGCCTCTTTTATTCCGCTACGCTGTGAACAAAGGGGAGAGAACAACCCAATTGTAATAGCCGGAGGTCCTGCCGTTTCCAACCCTCTTGCCTTTTCTCCTTTTATCGACGCCTTCTGGATTGGAGAAGCGGAAGCCGGTTTTTTTGAGTTGGCTTTAGAGTTGGCGCAGTTAAAAAAAAGCGGGAAGGGCAGGGGAGCGCTTTTGGAAAAAATATCCTCGCACCCAAATGTTTTTGTCAGGGGAAAAGAAAAAGCAGTGCGCGCAATTGCCGCTAATTTTTGCTCTGAGAAAGAAGCAGCAGCCGTGTTTCCTATTCCCAGCATGAAAATAGTGCAGCATCACGGAAGCGTGGAAATTATGCGGGGCTGTCCGAACGGCTGCCGCTTTTGCCATGCAGGCTTTTGGTACAGACCTATGCGGCAGAAAAGCGCCGCCCTTATCGAAGCGCAGGTTCGGGAAATGGTAGAAAAAGGCGGCTGGCGCGAAATCAGCCTGTCTTCCCTTTCTTCGGGCGACTACTGTGGCATTGACAACCTTGTAGAAAATCTTAACGACAGGTTCAGTGATATGCACGTTTCTTTCCAGCTGCCCTCTTTAAAAGTTTCAAGTTTTTCACTTGCGCTGTTGGAAAAAATATCTGTTACCAGAAAAAGCGGTCTTACCTTCGCGGTTGAAACGCCGCAGGACGCATGGCAGATAGCGCTCAACAAAGAAGTTACGCTTGACTCTGTCACCGCAATTCTTAATGAGGCAAAAAAGCGCGGCTGGAAGACGGCAAAGTTTTATTTTATGATAGGTCTTCCGCTTCCTGCTTCGGATACAAGCGAAGAAGAGGAAATCGTAAATTTTGTTGCCAATGCCGGACGAAGGGCGCGTATGCACTTTAACATCAATGTAGGAATATTTATTCCAAAGCCGCACACTCCCTATCAATGGGCAGATCAGTTAGACGCCTGTTCAGCGTTAAAAAAAATGGATTTAATCCGCAGTAAACTAAAACCCCTTGGACACAAGGTAAGTTTCTCCGACACATTAATTTCACAAATCGAGGGTATGTTAAGCAGAGGAGACGAAAGGGCAGGGCTGCTTTTTGAACAAGCCTACCGTGCCGGCAGCAGACTTGACGCATGGAATGAATTTATTAACAGGGATATATGGCTTTCGCTTCTTGAACAAAACAAAGAATTGACCGCCTCATTTCTGAGCGGAAAAAATGAACTGCCTTGGCAAGGAGTTGATTCTTGCGTGTCAGGCGGATACATACAAAATGAAAAAGAAAATTCAGACAAGGCACAGCTTACTCCCTCATGCAAAGAAAAATGTACTTTATGCGGAGTATGCGGCAAAGAAGTAAAAATCATAGAAAATTCGCATTCAGTGCAAAGTAAGAAAAATGAGGCGCAATCCGCAAATTCTTCTGATAGTACCAATAAAAATAACGACACCAGCGATAATCCCGATTCTATTGTTAACCTTAAAAATAATAAGGTTAACAAAGGTAAGGCCGATCCTGATATTTACAGGTTATTATTCAGTTTTAGTAAATCCCGGAGCGCGGTTTTTCATGGGCATCTCAGTCTTATAGAGATTTTTTCAATGGCGTTTACCCGTGCCGGTATTCCTGTAATGTACACAAAGGGCTTTAATCCGCTTGCCAAGATGGAATTTGCCTCTCCGTTGTCTACAGGTATAAGCGCGGATAATGAGATAGCCTCTGTGGATTTTTTTGAATATATGCCGCCCGAAAGGTTTATATCCGCCCTTAATTTAAAATTCCCCCAAGGCTTCCGTATCGAAAACGCCGGATGTTTTCACATTCCCTCAGGCATGAAAAAACACTCGTTGTCGTCGCTGTTATGGGGCTTTGGATACTCAAACAAGGACAAGAACGCAACAGATTATGTAAATTCCACCGCCGAAAAAACCTACAGGGAGGAACGCCTTGCAGAATGTAAAACATTATTTTCCCTGAAACGTAATTATGTCCTTGCACGGAATATTACAAACACTGCGAATACAGAAGATTGGGCTTCGTATTTTGATGTTTATGATTTCCTATATAAACGATGTTTATAGTTCGTGAAATAATACAGGCTATCTATAAGTAGACAGAATATACATTATGATTAGTAGAATATACGGTTTAAATTAGCTAGCATAGTCCCATGATACACACACCCATTTCACGATTAGAATTAGAAATAGTCAGGAAGCCTGAAAATACTGATATGGGTAGGCTTGCTGTATACGGGCGTAAACGCGACCGGGTTCAGCCCTGCTGCGACAATATACATGGAAACATAAGCATAGCGTTGCGATAAGCCGGAACGTCCCGCTACATCGGCATTAATATTTGAAGTAGCTTTTTCAGGATCATTTAAGTCTGGTGTATTACGAAAATATCTGTCAGGTACCGGAGAAATTAAGTCTTTTGAACGGAAAAGACGAATTTCAGAACCATCAAATGACAATACAGGAAAACCTCCCGTATCGGTTGGAAACAAGATACTTATATTTCCGCCGCTTTTTTTTAATGGATCGTTTATATCTACCCCATCAAGTTCCAGTTCAAAATAATTGCGGTTTTTAAACAGAGTGTTAGCTGGAGTTCCCGCCGTTGTACTGGTAGGGTCTGTATTTGGATAAATAGCGTCAAAATCACTGGAAAGACTTGGACTAATAGTACTTCTAAGAGAAGATGTATCAATTGTACCCGATTCAGGATGTCCGCTTATATATATCCGGTAATAAATGGAATAATTGCTGGCATAGTACTCGGTTAATGGCGGAATACTTATTGTTGCAGAAGTATTCATTTGGGTTTGGATATTTCTTTCCGGCAGTTGAGGAAGATAATAGTATTCCTCAATACCGCACGTTAAAAGAAATACACTTGCAGCAAAACATACTCCGCAAAATAATATCAGCTTTTTAGGCCGGGTAATCATTACTCCTCAATGACAGCAAGACGGCTCTGGGCTAGGTTTACCCAAATTTCAATATTTGGCCAGTTAACTAAAACTGCGCGGTATGCTTCGGCGGCGGCGGAATAATTACCAAGCTGTTCGTTCAGCCTGCCAATGGAAAATTGAGCACGGGGGGCGGAAGGAAAATCAAGCTTGTAAGAGACGCATTTTTCCAAAAGCTCAATTGCGTCTTCCGGGTTGCCTTGATTTTCTGCTGCTACTGCTGCGTTAAAAAATGCTACAGGAGCAAGGTATGTTTTAACGCCCGCTTTTGCCGCATTGCGCCATGCTTCTTCCGCATGCGGCCACTCTTTTTTTTCTGAATGAATTTGAGCAATGATTGTCCATGCTCTGGCTCCGGCATAGCTTGTTTTACCTTTTGCAAATGTTGTAAGGTCTTTAATCAATGCATCTACATCATCATTATAATGATCGTCGCTTAGCAATAAACGCAATTCTATATACTTGCTGTTTAATTCTTCTACTTCGGCTGTTGCCTTCCTTTGGAAATAACTGTTCAAAGAAAGGTATACAATTAATCCTGTAAACAGGAAAACAATTGCACCCAAAAATATATAAATGCCTGTTCTGTTTCTCTTTATAAATTCGTTTATCTTGTCTGTTACTGTTGTCTGTGTGTTTTCATTCTGCATTTAATTTACACTCCCCTGCTTTTAATTTATTTTAAGCTCTTTTATTAATTTTGACAAGTAAGTGCGCTGTATGGCAAGCGTCTTCGCGGCCTCTGTCTGGTTCCAGTCGTTTTCTTCCAGCACTTTGCGGATAAAATTGGCTTTAAATACATTAACGGCTGTTTTCAGGTTTTGATCTTTGCTCAGTTCTACATCCGGCGCGCCGGCTTGTTTCATAAAAAGGTCTTCGCGGCCTATTTGTTTGTTTTTTCCAATTATGCAGGCGCGTTCTATGCTGTTTTGAAGCTCGCGGACATTGCCGGGCCATGAATATGAGAGCATTGCCTGTAATGCGTCTCCGGTGAAACCTTCAAAATTTTTTTTCGACTCCTTCATATATCTGTCGAGGAAAAAGCGCGCCAATTCCGGAATGTCTTCGGTGCGCTGGCGGAGCGGCGGAATAAAAATTGGCAGCACATTAAGACGGTAATACAGGTCGGCGCGAAAACGGCCGTTTTGTACCTGCTCCTCAATATCCTTGTTTGTAGCCGCAAGGATGCGCACGTCTACTGTAACGGTAATGTCGGAACCGACTTTTTCAAATTTCTTTTCCTGAATAACCCGTAAAATCTTTGCTTGCAACGACAGTGGTAGGTCACCGATTTCGTCCAGCAGGATTGTGCCGCCATCCGCCAATTCAAAGCGTCCCTGCCGGTTGGAAACAGCGTTTGTAAACGCGCCTTTAACATGACCGAAAAGTTCGCTTTCCAGCAAGCCTTCCGGAAGCGCGGCGCAATTTACTTTGATGAAAGGAGAGGCGCTACGGCGGCTGCGCAGGTGTATTTGTTCGGCGAAGACTTCTTTCCCTACCCCGCTCTCTCCCAAAAGCAGGACGGATGAATCTGTTTTTGCCACTCTGTCGATAATCTCAAGTTTTTCCAGAATGGCGGGGTTTTTTGCTATTATTGTCTGATACCCTTCATTCAGATTCATTTGCCCCCGAAGTTTTTGATTTCAGGATAGAACCCAGCGTATATGTGGAATCGGAAATTTCCTCTTCCGCCATGTAACGCGACATTTCTTCCTTTTGGGCTTTCTTCTGATATCCGCGGATGGAAAAGGCGGCTTTCTGCTTGTCGCTCTGAATTTCCAGTACAATCGCTTTTAACTTGTCGCCTACATTGATCTTTTTAAGAGCTTCGTCCGGATCGTCTTCCCGGTTTTCTACCAGATTCGATTTGTGAATCAGGCCCTCTATGCCGCCGGGTACGCGAAGGAAAACGCCGAAGTCCGTAACCGAGGCAACTTCGCCTTCCACAGGGGAGCCGGGTTTGTAAGTTTCGCAAAAAGTTTTCCACGGGTCTTCGGAAAGCTGTTTCATGCCGAGTTTAATGTTGCGGCCGGCCGTATCCACGGAAAGAACCATAACTTCGACTTCCTGATCCACGGCAAGAGCGCTTCCGGGATTTTTAACCTTCCTTGTCCATGACATATCGTCAACATGAAGGAATCCGTCGATGCCGTTTTCAAGTTCGATGAACGCGCCGGCGCTGGTGATCTTTACCACTTTGCGTTTGATTCTTGTGCCGACGGGGTACTTCTCTTCGATGGCTTCCCACGGATTTTCCTGAACCTGTTTAAGGCCGAGCGATACCCTGCCCGCCTGAAGATCGTAACCAAGGATCATGCACTCAACAACATCGCCGCTTTTTAATAAATCCTGCGGTTTTTGAACCTTCTTTATCCATGAAAATTCTGAAATGTGCGCGAGGCCTTCGATGCCTTCTTCAAGCTCAATAAACGCGCCGAAGTCCGTAAGTTTTGTAACTTTGCCTTTTACAATATCGTTGACATGGTATTTTTCTTCAAAGTGTACCCATGGATCATCGCTGTAATGTTTAAGAGAAAGATTGATCCTTTTCTCTTTGTCATCTATGCGGATAACTTTTAATTTTATTTCTTGGCCTTTTTTTACATAATCTTTTGGGCGCGTAACGTGTCCCCAGCTCATGTCGTTAATGTGAAGAAGGCCGTCAAAACCGCCAAGGTCGATAAACGCGCCGAATGAGGTGAAACTTTTTACAACGCCCGTAATATCGGAGCCGATTGGAGTGCTTTCAAAAAAAGCTTTGCGTTTGGTGTCATGCTCTTCTTCCATGCACTTGCGCCTGTTTACCACGATATTTATTTTTCCGTCGGAATAAAGTCTTTCGACATAAACCCGCACTTTTAAGTTGAGAAGTTTTTCGGGCTTGTCAACTTTTTGAATGTCAGACTGACTGACGGGAAGGAACGCGTGAACGCCCGCTCCAAGATTTACATCGAAGCCGCCCTTTACCTGTTTTTCGATAACGCCTTCTACCGCCGTGTGATCGGCAAACGCCTGGCGGAGATTTTTCCAAAAAAGTTTCGCGTCCGCTTTTTGTTTGGAAACAATTACTTCACCGTATTTGTTTTCTTTGGTAATAAGGATTACCTGTACGGTGTCACCGACTTTTGGTATCTCCTGAAATTCCGCGATTGGAATTTTACCTTCCGATTTTCCGCCGACATCAATGAATACCTGATCCGGCGTTACCTGAATTACCTTCCCCTCGATCATTTGTCCTTCTTCAAGACGCTCAAAAGATTTGAGGGATTCTTCCTGTAACTGAGTTTGAATGTTTTCTGCGCTTTTTACCGAACTAGTGTTCGATTCCACTTCCATATCAACCATGTTTTTCTCTTTACCTTGCCTTTGTTTTACTATATCTATTAATTTCTCATAAACTTGAATAATGGTCAAGCCGGATGTGTCCAAATATTGAACTCCCGGCGCGATTTTCAGGCTTCCCTCAACCTTATTTTTGTCGATTTCGTCACGCTGCTGAATGGCCGTTTTTATCTCCTGAAGGCTCAAATTTGAGACTCCCTGGTCAAAGCGGCGCTGGGCCCTAGCTTCTGCGGATGCGTCAAGATAGAAGCGGTAGGGGGTGTCGGGGAAGACCACGGTGGTCATGTCCCTGCCCTCCACGACGATATTGCGGCCTTTTTCCAAAGAACGGACTAAATCGTTGACAATGTGCCTGACAGGGACAATCGCCGAAAGCGGCGCCGAATAGCGATCAATTTCGTCCGTGTGAAGTAGGGTGGTGACGTTCTCCCCGTCAAGAAAAACATGGTCTTTTTGATAGGAAATTTTGATGTTTTTGGCGAATTCTATCACTTTTTCGCTGTCACAGATGTCGATTTTTGCCCTTATACAGCCCAATGTGATGGCTCTGTAGAGGTTTCCTGAGTTGACATAGGTAAAATCCATCTTTTCCGCCAATATTTTGGCTATGGTGCTTTTACCAGAGCCCGCCGGACCGTCAATAGCGATTACCATGATTTACTTACTCCTTGTGTAGATTCTAACCCCGATAGTTCGTCTTTTGTAAGAGGTCTGGAACTTCCTTCCGGGAGGCTGCCCAGCAGGACGTTTCCGATTCTGACTCTGCGCAGGACTTCGGGGTGCAGGTGAAAGTGGGAAAAGACGCGGCGGATTTCGCGGTTTTTGCCTTCTACCAAAACAATTCGCATGGTTTTGATGCCAGTTTTTTCGGCGGTTTTGGCTTTGTAGTAGACGTCTTCAATTGTGATGCCGGCGCGAAAAGCCTCTACCGCTTCGTCCCGGATGGGGCCTGCCGCTTCCACTATGTACTCTTTTTCAAGGTTGTGGGACGGGTGTCCCAAACGGCTGGCAAAGGTGCCGTCATTGGTGAAAAAAATCAGGCCACAGGATTGGAAGTCCAGCCGGCCTACATTGTAAAGGCGCTCTTTTGATGCAGGGAGCAGGCTGAGAGCCAAAGGGCGTCCCTGCGGATCACTGGAACTGCAAATGTAGCCGGGAGGTTTGTTCAGGGCAAGATAATGCCTGTCGGTTTCCAACTGCACGGGTTTTCCGTCCAGAAGGACGGTGTCGCCCTCCTCTACTTTGGTTCCCTGCGCGGTGATTGTTATGCCATTTACGGAAACTCTGCCCGAAGCGATAATTTCTTCCGCTGCCCGTCTTGAGGCAACTCCGGCGTGGGAGAGAAAAACATGAAGTCTAATATTTCTCCCCCTCCAGCTCAAATTTTTCGATATCGCTCTCTCCCAGTTTTGGAAGTTCCGATATTGAGGAAAGGCCGAAAATTTTAAGGAATTCTTTTGTGGTTCCATACATGACAGGTCTGCCGGGGATGTCTTTTTTTCCGGCTTCGCGGACAAGGCCTTTTTCCAAAAGGAGGCGTATCATATTGTCCGCCGATACTCCGCGGATTTTTTCGATTTCGGGGCGGGTTACGGGCTGAGTGTACGCGACAATGGCCAGCGTTTCCATGGCGGCGCGGGAAATTTTGCCTTCGCTTTTTTTGCCGTAGCGTTCTTTAAGGTTATCCCAATATTCACGTTTAGCCGAAATCATTATTCCGCCGCCGATACGGGAAAGTTCAAGGCCGCAGGCGGGTTCGGAGTAACGGGCGCTTAGATTTTCCAGGGCGGTGGTTACGGTTTCTTTTGAAAGGCCGGATATGCGTGAGATTGCCGCTTCGTCAATGGGGTCGGATTCAAGATAGAGGATCGCTTCGACAAGGGCTGTTTCTTTTTCCATTTCCATACTGTTATTTATGTTCTCCGCTTACACTTGGTTTGATAAGAATATCACCAAACAGGCGATTTTGAAAGATTATAATCATGCGCAATTTTGCGGCTTCCAGCACGGCTAAAAATGAGCAAACAACATCGAGGGTGCCGGAGCGGACGATTAGTTCCGTAAACAAGCACTCTCCCTTATTTTCAAGATGTTCCATAAGGAGGGCGGTTTTTTCGTTTACGGTAATTTCTTCGTAAAGATCGATAATGCGCTCAGCGTTGATATTCACGGTAAGGGCGGAAAATGTTTTCAACAGATCCCAGATGTCTACCTGTTCCCACATATCGTCATCCGTAAACGGAAGGTTATGCTGAAGCCTGCGCCGCTCAATAGCCCACTCATTTTCCTTTTCTTTTTCTTCCATAAGTTCTGAAAGTTTTTTGTATTTTTGATATTCAATAAGCCGCTCGACAAGTTCCGCTCTTGGGTCTTCGACATCCGCGCCGGCGTCCATTTCGACAGGCAGAAGGGTGCGGCTTTTTATGTACAGCAACGTAGCAGCCATTGCGTGAAAAGAGGTGATGTCTTCGAGATCCATAGTTTCGGCATAACGCAGGTATTCGATGTACTGCTCAGTTATCTGGGCGACCGGTATATCGTAGATATTTATTTCGTTCTTGCGGATCAGGTACAACAACACATCCAGAGGTCCCTCAAAATCGCTGAGTTTGAAACTGCGTGCGGCCGGCTTTTCGTCCATGATTTTAATGTAGCATAAATGGGGAAAAGAAAAAAGAGGCTGTTGCAGAGGGATTATTCTGAGAAGAGTCCACGCAAAGGCACGAAGACGCATCGTACTTTTGGTACGCGGACACAGAGTTGTTGTTTGTGGACGGAGCGGGTTGCCAAGAAGATGAATAAGGAAATTCGGGATGTATTTGTTTTCTTTTGCTCTGCTCACCCTTTGCGGATATACAACGGAAGGTGGCCTATTTCCTTATCATCGATAAAAAGCACAAAACTTATCACTCCGGGTTCTTTAAAATGCAGGTTCGTTATGCTAAACACAAGATGAGAAACCGCGGTGGAATTACCCACGCCTCTTACCTCAAGATTGCCCCTTATCGCTTCCATGGTCGCCTCACCTTCCAGATCGCGCGTTTCTATACGGAAATCGTGATTTGAAAATTCCCACATATCGAAGCGCAGGCGGATTACGACCGACAACTGCGGATGAACGCACGGAAAATTGCGGGATATGATTGTGTCGAAAGTTCCGACAATGGTCAGCTTCCCGCCGTTTTCCTGAGCAAAATCGCAAAAAGTAAAAAGTTCAGTTTTAATAAATACCTCGTTTTTGACTAACTAACCCATTATAACATATTTCCGCGTTAAAAATCCACACATATTATGCCGATAATGCTTTTAAGGACTCAAATGTTTATATTTACGGAAAAAAATAATATAAAATGCAATAGAATGTGGGGAGCCGAGTATATTCTTATGGACAGCCAGAAATTTATGGGCGGCTCTAATGCTCCCGAATACGATAATGTTATTGAAATGCTCATTAACATTTGGCATCTTAATCAACAGCCGCATTCTGTAACACAGGGATTACAAATATGAAAAAGCAGGGATTTAATCCTTTTCTGCCCTCATGGGAATACATCCCCGACGGCGAGCCGCATTTATTTGACGGCAGAGTTTATGTGTACGGTTCTCATGATAAATTCAACGGTTATGTTTACTGCATGAACGATTATGTCTGCTGGTCCGCAAGCGAAGATGACTTAACCGACTGGCGTTACGAAGGCGTGATTTTCAAAAAAACAGACGACCCGATTAACACAGACGGAAGCATGAATCTGTACGCGCCGGATGTTACGCGCGGTCATGACGGGCGGTATTATCTTTATTATGTGCTGGATAAAGCAGATATTGTGTCGGTCGCGGTCTGCGCTTCCCCCGCGGGAAAATATGAATTCATCGGGTATGTACATTATCCTGACGGAACAATCTACGGCAAAAAAGAAGGCGACTTACAGCAGTTTGATCCGGGCGTGCTGACGGAAGGCGAAAAAACTTATCTTTATACAGGCCAATGCTGGCCGGGCGACAAAACCAAAAAAGGCTCGCTTGCCGTTGCTTTGGAGCCTGATATGCTGACAATTTCGCAGGGTCCAGTGTTTATTGTTCCCGGCTCATGTTACAGTGAAGGCACAGGTTTTGAGGGGCATGAATTTTTTGAAGCTTCGTCAATCAGAAAATACGGCGACTCTTATTATTTTGTCTATTCTTCGCTCACTTTAAACGAATTGTGTTATGCGGTGAGCAAAAATCCCTTAAAAGATTTTACTTACGGCGGCGTCATTATAAGCAATACTGATATGCATCTTGGAAAGCCGATGAACAGTAACGGCAATAACCACGGCAGTATTATCGAAATAAAAGGCAGATGGTATGTTTTTTATCACAGGCACACAAACGGAAAAGATTTTAGCCGGCAGGCGTGCCTTGAGCCCATTGAAACTGGCAAAGACGGAAAAATCAAACAGGTAACGATAACTTCCTGCGGACCGAATAACGGGCCGCTTGCAGGACGCGGGGAATATCCCGCGTATATCGCCTGTAACTTCTTTTCAATGACAGACAACGACAAACAGGAATGGGACGAGGTGCCAAAGGGAAAATGGCCGCGGCGCGACATTCGCCTGCCCTTTGTTTCGCAGGACGGAAAAGACGGTGACGAAGAGACCGGCTTTGTAACAAATATAAATGACAACTACGGGATTGGCTTTAAATATTTTGACTGCAAAGGAATAACAGGCATAAAAATAAAAACTCGTGGATACAACCGCGGCTTTTTTGAAGTTAAAACATCATGGGACGGAATGGTTTTAGGAACTATCGAAATTGAATCCAGCAATATCTGGAAAGAGTTTTCAGCAGACATCACAATCCCCGACGGAGTACAGGCTTTGTTTTTTGTCTATAAGGGGACAGGAAGTGCGACACTTGGGAGTTTTGGGCTGGAGTAACGGGAAAAAAACCTCACACTAGAAAGGATTTATAATTCAAAACAGAAGTACTCCGTTTCGATTTCCCTGATTATTTTTAATCTGTTGAAGTTTATTTTCTCTTGGCCGCAAGGATGCGGCTGGAATAACGCTCATGAAGTTTTTGCAAAGCAAAAACTTCAAAAAAGAAAATTGGCATGGATGCCAATTTTCTTTTACATCTCCTAGGGGAATCGAACCCCTGTTGCCGGGATGAAAACCCGGTGTCCTAACCGCTAGACGAAGGAGACAAAAATAACAATCACAATTTAGAAAAATACCGGAAAAATGTCAATAGGTTGAATTGCTTTTTTTTTCGGTTTTAACTAGAATAAGGCAATGCTGCGAACAATGCGGAATATTGGTATCATGGCACACATTGACGCCGGAAAGACCACCACTACCGAAAGAATCCTCTTCTACACCGGGAAAAGCCACCGTATTGGCGAGGTGGATGACGGCGAAGCCATTATGGACTGGATGGAACAGGAGCAGGAACGCGGCATCACGATCCAAAGCGCGGCGACTACAACTTACTGGAAGGATCATCAGATCAATATTATCGATACTCCCGGCCATGTTGATTTTACCGCGGAGGTGGAGCGTTCCCTTCGCGTGCTGGACGGCGCAATAGCGATTTTTGACGCGGTACACGGCGTTGAGCCGCAGACCGAAACTGTCTGGCGGCAGGCGCGGCGTTACAATGTTCCCTGCATCGGTTATGTGAACAAAATGGACCGGCTTGGGGCGGATTTTTACTTTGTCATTGAAGATGTAAAAAACAAACTGAAAATAAACACAGTCCCCCTGCAGATTCCAATCGGAAAAGAAAGTTCATTTGAAGGCGTAATTGATTTAATAGAAATGAAAGAGATTCGCTGGCAGAACAACGGCGAGGAAATGATTTATTCTCCGATAGCGGCGCAGCGCGAAGATGCCGCGAAAGAATGGCGCGAAAAAATGATAGACGCGCTGTCCGGCGTTTCCGATATTGTTACCGAAAAATATCTTGCCGGAGAAGAAATTGACGTAGCACTTATCCGGGCTGAACTTCGCAAGGCGGTTCTTAAACGCGAACTGCTCCCCATGTTCGCCGGCGCGTCCAGGCGCAATTTGGGTGTTCAGCCAATTATCGACGCGATAGTTGATTATTTGCCGGCGCCCGATGAGATTCAGCCCGCAACAGGGCATCATCTTAAAAAAGAAGAAGACATAACGATCCCATGCGATCCAAAGGGACAGCCGCTCGGACTTGTTTTTAAAATCCAAAATGATCGTGAAGCCGGAAGCCTTTGTTATGTGAGGATGTACTCGGGCTCCATTCCAAGCGGCACTGCTGTTTATAATGAGGGAAAAAAGAAACGCGAAAGGGCAAACAGAATTTTGCGGATGCATTCAAATAAATCAGAGCCGATGGACAGCCTTAGCGCGGGCGATATCGGCGTTATTATCGGGATGAAACTCGCGCAGACCGGAGACACTATCGGCAGTGAAGGCTGGCCGGTTCTGCTGGAAAAAATGCAGTTTCCGGAGCCTGTTATTTCAATTTCCATTGAGCCAAAAACAATTTCCGAACAGGACAAGTTAAAAGATATTCTGGCGATCCTTTCCAAAGAAGACCCGACTTTTACCATCAGGGAAAATGAAGAGACAGGGCAGCTTATTATTTCCGGCATGGGGGAACTTCACCTTGACGTGCTTGTTACGCGCATACTCAAAGAATACAAACTTGGCGCTAAGGTGGGGAATCCTCAGGTTACTTACCGTGAGTCGATAAGCAAAGCTGTCGAACACAGCGAAAGTTTTTCAAAAATTATCGCCGGAAAGGAAAATGCCGCCGGCGTTACATTGCGCGTAGAGCCCGCCAAGCGCGGAACAGGCAACAAATACGTTCTCGCCAGACAGGGCAAAAGCGAGGTTCCGTCCGAAATACTTGAGGCGATTGAAAACGGCATAAACGGCGCGTTTTCTTCCGGCATTGTTATGGGCTATCCGTGTATAGACATAACGGCGACAGTTACCAATATTCAATATTCGGAGCTTACCGGCACACCCTTCGCCTTTGAAGCCTGCGCAAGCATGGCCTTTGACGAAGCCTGCCGCACTGCCAGTCCCATCCTGCTTGAGCCGATTATGGCCGTCAACCTTAACACTCCCCATGAGTTTGTCGGAGAAGTTATGAGCCTTGTAACCCAGCGCGGCGGACAAATCCTCAGCATGAACGCGAAGTCAGACGCTGATGAAATAAAAGCGCAGGCGCCAATGGAAAAAATGTTCGGCTTTATGACCAGCCTTCGCAGCGTTTCACAGGGACGCGCCAGTTTCAGTCTTGAGTTCTCCCATTTTGAGAAGAAATCGGAACGGTAACTAATGCATTGGTTTTCTTCCATTGCTCATTTTTCCAACATTTTGTATTATAACCATATATGCTAGGTCCAATCGTAAACGCGGCGGCTGTCGTTATTTTTGCTCTTGCCGGGACGTTCCTTGTAAAGGGAATCCCGGAACGTGTCGAAGAAATCATCAAAAAGGCAATCGGGCTTTCTATTATTTTTATTGGAATAAAGGGCGCGTTTGACAATGAAAGAATACTCCTGCTGATAATGAGCATGGTTTTTGGCGCTATAATCGGCGAATTAATCGACATAGACAAATGGATGAACAAATTGGGCAAGTGGGCGGAAAGAAAGCTTATCAAAAATAATCAGGCGGAAACAAAACACAATTTTGCCAAAGGCTTTGTTTCCGCGACCATACTTTTCTGCACGGGTTCAATGGCGATAATCGGGTCAATGCAAAGCGGGCTTCAGGGGAACCATCAAATACTTTTTACAAAATCCGTAATGGACGGTTCTATGTCGATTTTATTTGGCGCGGCATTTGGAATAGGCGCGGCGTTTTCGGCAATACCGCTTCTTATTTATCAGGGAGGAATCGCGCTCGCTTCCACTTTTATCCGCGATTTGCTTAACCCGGAAATTATACGTGAAATGTCCGCTGTGGGAAGTCTTATTATTTCGGCGATTGGGTTTAACTTTCTTTCCGTAAAAGAGATAAAAGTTGCGAACCTTATTCCTGCCATGTTTATACCTTGGGTCTATCTGACAATCGCGCAGTATTTTCAAGGTTAATTATTCATGCGGCAAGTTTTTATTTTGTTAGTTTGCCTTCTCATGTTGCCAGACTGCGTAAGGCGCAATACTGTTAACCGTGAAAATAATGCGATTAACGTCGTAGAAAATGAGGTTTCTTTCGAAAAAATTGACCCGATATGGCTTCGCGCGGCGGAAATTGCCGCTTCTCTTGATGACCGGCTCCTTGCCGCGCAGATTCTTATCAGCGGTATCGATGGTAAAGGAAGCCTGCCTGCTCATATGATGACCTTATTAAAAGAATCCCCTCCCGGCGGTATTATGCTTTTCAGGTACAATCTTGATGCGGACAATGATTCAATTCGCTCCTTGGTTATGCAAACCGCTGAGCTTATCGCGGGCGAAGCGGAGATTCCGCCGTTTGTGGCGGTAGATCACGAAGGAGGCAGTGTAAACCGCTTTAGGCGCGGTACTGCCGATTTGCCCGATGCGTCCTTTTACCGGGAACTTTCTATCGCCGAAGGAGAGCCGGCGGCTCTTACAATATTGGAAATTGATAGCATTAGGGCAGGGCGTGAATTAAACGATTTGGGTATCAATTTGAATTTAGCTCCTGTAGCGGAATACATGAATGACAATAACAGCGTTTTCTTAAAGAGCCGCTCATACGGGACTGACCCTCTTTTTACCGCGGACGCGGCGGCGGCCTTTATCCGCGGAATGGAACTGGCAGGCGTTTTATGCGTCATCAAACATTTTCCCGGAAGCGCGGGAACCGATCCGCACTACTCTGCTTCGGTGATTGGCGGTGACAGGGACGCACTTGACGAGTTGGTTTTTCCTTTTACGGCTCTTGTTGAAAAGGGCTGCGCAAAAGCGGTAATGGTTGCACATTCCGCAGTCCCCGCGCTGGACAGCAAAATAGCGAGCCTGTCGCAAATTGTTATGCAAGACTGGCTGAGGGGGGACATTGGCTTTCAGGGAATAATAATCGCCGATGACTTTTCCATGGCGGCGGCAGGCGGACAAAATCCCGAAGATGCCGCTATTCTGTCCGTCGCCGCGGGAGCGAATATGATCATTGTCTGGCAAAGTGATCTAAAGCGCACGCATAGCGCTTTTGTTTCCGCTCTTGCTGACGGACGGCTTTCCCGTGAAAGAGCGCGTGAAGCCGCGCAGCGTATAATTTACGAAAAAATTTTATTGGGGTTAATGTAGATGGAACTTCAATCACGAATTCTTTATCAAAGCGCGGCTTGTATTGTCGTGAACAAATTAAAGGGAGAGGCTATTGAAGGCGCGGCAGAAGGCATGATCAATTTGCCAAAAGCGCTTGCTTCCCTGCTCCCTGCGGATACGGAACTTATTGAACCTGTCCACCGGCTTGATGTTCCGATAACGGGCTGCGCTCTGTTCGCCCTTAACAAAGACGCGCTCGTTTTTCTTAACGATGCCTTTGCCGGCAGAAGCGCCATGCCTGTAGAAAAATTTTACTGGGCGATTGTAGAAAAGCCTTCCCGCCCTCTGCCCGAAAGCGCGAAATCAGGCGCGGAGCTTGTTCACTGGATAGAGACAAATATGAAAACGAACAAATCATTCGCGTATGATACAAGCGCCCCTGGCCGCAAAAAAGCGTCCATGCGCTACAGGCTGACAGGTGAAGGGGAAAACTATCTTTTCTTGGAAGTTCAGCTTCTTTCCGGCAGGCATCACCAGATACGCGCACAGTTGGCAGCGGAAGGTTTGCACATAAAGGGCGATCTTAAATACGGAGCGAAACGCAGTGAAAAAGGAGGCGGCATCCGCCTTCACGCCCGCCGGCTTTCCTTCCCCGA
>JAIRUC010000053.1 GCA_031254615.1 Treponema sp.
CCAGTTCCGCCTTTGTGTCTTTTGGGAATACGTTGACAGCGACAACCGCCGGAAGTTTGTAAACCTGCGTAATGTTTTCGACATGCTGTAAAAGATTGGGAAGCCCTTTTTCTAAAAAACCGATGTTTTCCTTTTCAAGTTCGGCTTTGCCGGCTCCTCCGTGGGATTTAAGGGCGCGGATGGTCGCTTCAATTATAACCGCCGATGGCTTAAATCCGCCAAAGCGGCATTTTATGTCCAGGAACTTTTCCGCGCCAAGGTCCGCGCCAAAACCGGCTTCTGTTACAACATAGTCAGCGCATTTTAGCGCCAGGCGCGTCGCCATGATCGAATTGCACCCGTGGGCGATGTTTGCAAAAGGACCGCCGTGAATTAAAGCGGGATTTCCTTCAAGCGTTTGCACAAGATTCGGTTTAAGCGCGTCTTTAAGAAGAGCGGCCATTGCTCCGTGCGCGTTAAGCTGAGCCGCCGTTACGGGCAATTCACTGCCGTCGGATTTTTTTCCGTAAGTGTAGCCGACGATAATCCGCCCCAGCCGGTTTTTAAGATCGTCAATGCAGTCAGCAAGGCAAAGAATAGCCATTATTTCCGAAGCGGCGGTTATATCAAAACCGTCTTCACGCGTAAATCCGTTTGACCCCCCTCCGATTCCGTCAACCACGGAACGAAGCTGGCGGTCGTTCATGTCAATGCATCTTCGCCATACAATTTTCCGCGGATCAATGTTGAGCGTGTTATGCTGATAAATGTGGTTGTCGATCATCGCGGCAAGCAGATTGTTCGCCGCTGTGATGGCGTGAAAATCTCCGGTAAAGTGCAGGTTAATATCTTCCATTGGAATTACCTGCGCCCAGCCGCCGCCGGCAGCCCCGCCTTTTACGCCGAATATCGGTCCCAGCGAAGGTTCTCTAATCGCGACCATAGTCTTCTTCCCGATTAGTGAAAGGCTGTCCGCAATACCCACAGTTGTCGTGGTCTTTCCCTCTCCGGCAGGAGTGGGATTTATGGCCGTAACCAAAATGAGTTTTCCGTCTTTTTTATCCTGATTTTGATGAAGAAAGCCAAAATCTACTTTTGCTTTATGTTTCCCGTAGTATTCGATAAATTCATCGGGAATACCCGCTTTTTTTGCCACGTCTCTTATGTGTAACGAGTGTTCGTGGTACACAGCTTGGGCAATTTCAATATCAGAGCCTGAAAATTTTTTTATGTTCAGCATTTTATGATGATGTTATGTTAAAGAAAAAATGTCAATAGTGGTAAAATTATTCCACCTTAAACCGGGAAACTTCCCGTAATAATGTGTTTATGCCATCGTTGTTTTTTATACTTATCTCGTTGACATGATTTACCGCTATGTTTACCTCGTCCGCGCCTGAGGCCATTTCATTTATGCCGCTGGTTATTTCCTGTGTCATCTTTTCAAGATTCTGGCTTTCATTTATTACTTCCTTACTGCCCTCAAGCATTTCCTGTGAACCGTTCTTTACCTGCCTGGTTATTTCGTTCAAACTTCCGGCGTTTTCCAGAATCCGTTTGCTTTCTTCGCCCTGATCTTCCATCACACGGCGAATATTCTCTTCTTGATCCGTTACTATTTTGATGCTTGAGTCAATCGCTTCAAATCTTGTAAGTACGTTTTCTGTTGATTTTGTAATCATGTCGATTGCCGCCTTTATCTTTTTCAAAACCGTACTGATCGTTTTAGATTGTTCACCGGAATTTTCCGCCAGCTTGCGTATTTCGCTTGCGACTACGGCAAAACCTTTGCCGGCTTCTCCCGCGTGAGCCGCTTCTATCGCGGCGTTCATTGACAAAAGATTGGTCTGGCTTGCGATGTTTTCCATAACAGAGTTAATCTTCAGCAGGTCTTCGGACTCACCGGCGATTCCCTGAATATCCTCAGCCACTTTTTGCAGTCCGCTTCGTCCGACTTCGGATGCATCCCGTAATGTTTTTACATTGACGGAGTTACTGATCAGCGTACTGGTTACCGAATTGATATTAGTCACCATTTGTTCAAGCGAGGATGACGCCTGCGAAACATTGTTGCTCTGATTTTCAACATGGCCGTTAAGTTTGTTGATATTCGCAATAACCTGTTCCATAGTGGCGTTGGTTTGCGTAACGCTTGCGCTTTGATTAATAACACGGCCTTTAATACTTTGAATGTTAGCTGTTATTTGGTTTATCGCTGCCGCGGTTTCGTTCATATTGCCGGCAAGATCACTTCCTGTTTCCGCCAATTTGGATGATTCTTTTTTTACATTTAAAACCATGTTTTTAATCTTATCCAGAGTAAGGTTAAAACCATGTGAGAATTCTCCGAGTTCATCATTGGAATTTATCGCTGATCTTACAGTCAGATCTCCTTCGCCTATATCCTTGAGGGTGCCGGTTATATTAATAATTGGTTTTACAATATTTGATGTAATCACTATCGATAAAATAATGCTTGCAATTAACGAGACAATAATAAACGCTATAATAACGCGCTGGAACATTTTACCAAGAGCGTAGATCTCAAGTATTTTATCATTGAGCAAAATGCCTTCCCTGTCATCCATTTTTTGCAGGTCGGAAATGACTTCCTGAGTTTTAGGCAGAACATCCTCTCTGAATTTTCTTAACGCTTCACCGGTTTCCCTTTTTTCAAGATGATTAACAATTTCCCCAGCTTTGGTATGAATGAAATGATGGGGGTCAACAATATGTTTTATCAGCGAAGCGATTTCCGGATCGGTAACCTTTTGTATTTCATCACTGTCCAGCCATTTGCCTAAAGAACAGGTGGTAGAGTCAAGCGAACCGGAGAACGCCGCTCCGCTGTACACCGTCTCGGAAAGCCCATGCCTCCATGTGGAATGCGACATTAATATTGACGATATACTCGATCTTAATTCTGATATGCGAAGAATATCGACGGATGAAGATGTTAATTTTGTATTACTATACAACCCCACTGCGCCAAGAAAAATTCCTATTACAACAATAATAAGAAAACCACCGAAAAGTTTTATGCGGACTTTCATATTTTTTCTCCTCTTTGCTTTGAGATAGGGGTATTCAATAATTATATAAGCTGAAGCAAAGTAATCATGGGGAAGATTTTAATCTATACGATTTTTATATGAAAACCTAATAAAAATTTAACCACGGAGTTAAAGAGGAGTCTCACGGAAAACTCCGTAGTAATTTTTTTTGTCTGACTAAAAGTTAAAAATACCGCTTGAGAAGGCCTTTGAAACCGGCGCAGTGGCGGGCTTCATCACGCGCCATTTCGTGGACAGCGTCGTGGATGGCGTCCAGATCCTTTTCCTTCGCTCTTTTGGCGATGTCGGTCTTTCCGGCACAAGCTCCGAATTCGGCTTCAATCCGTAATTCAAGATTTTTCTTCGTGCTGTCCGTGATAACTTCGCCAAGCATTTCAGCGAAAAGTGCGGCGTGATCCGCCTCTTCATAAGCATAGCGTTTGTAGGCTTCCGAGATTTCGGGATAACCTTCGCGTTCCGCCACGCGCGCCATTGCCAGATACATTCCCACTTCGTGACATTCGCCGTTAAAGTGTGCCTGCAGGTCTTTTACGATGTCCGCGTCCACGCCCTTTGCGATGCCGACAACATGTTCGGAAGCAAAAGAGCCGCCTTCAACCTGCTCTTTAAACTTTTCCGCCGGAGCTTTGCAGGTAGGGCATTGCGCCGGAGGCTGATCGCCCGTGTGTACATACCCGCATACTGAACAAACCCATTTTTTCATAGTGTTCTCCTTGAGGATAGTATAGACCTGTTGGGTATTTATTTCAATATAATAATTTAATAAAAATTTTTCTCAAAAATAAATATCCGACATGACAACGCTCTTATCCTTATTTCTCGGCAAATATCGTTTGAGCGTTTCCAATACTTTATTCATATCCAGCGGCTTTCCGATATGATCATTCATTCCGGCGGAAAAACATTTATCGATATCTTCTTTAAAAACATTGGCTGTCATAGCAATAATCGGAATATTTTTTGCCCACGGTAAATCAAGGCTGCGGATTTTTCGCGTCGCTTCAAGCCCATCCATCTGAGGCATTTGAATATCCATAAAAATCATTTCATAACGCTGCGGAGAAGCGATAAATTTGTCTACCGCTTCAACGCCGTTGAGCGCGCAATCTATATCGAGTTCAAATGGTTCTAAAAGCGACAGTACAATTTCGCGGTTTATATCATTATCTTCCGCAAGTAAAATACTACAGCCTCGTAAATTACAAATCTCTTCGATGTTAAATTCAACGTTATCTGATTTTTTATTTTCTTCGATACCGCGCTTAAGTTGAACAGTAAATGAAAAGGCAGACCCTTTGCCAAGTTCCGACTCAACCCAAATGCTGCCGCCCATCAATTCAACAATATGTTTGCAAATCGAAAGCCCAAGCCCTGTGCCCCCGAACTTACGGGAAATATGGTTCTCAGCCTGTTCAAAAGATGAAAAGAGGCGCGAATGATAATCCGGATTAATTCCTATTCCGGTATCTTTTACTTCAAATTTTATTGTACAAACATTATCTTTTTCACCGACAGAATGAACACTAAGCCATATATAACCATGTTCCGGCGTAAACTTAGCGGAATTTGAAAGCAAGTTGGTAATCACCTGTGTTAACCGGTGTTCGTCCCCTATCATGGTTCTCGGTATATCCGTATCCAGATAGAGCGAAAAATTGTGGTGTTTTTCTTCCATAAGAAAATCTGTAATGTCTATTGCCTTTTCAATCAATTTTTTAAATTCAAATTCGTGTGGATATAATTCAAATTTACCCGCCTCGATTTTTGTCATTTCCAGTACGTCATTTATTACACCTAATAGATGGTTTGACGCTTCATTTATTTTTTCAAAAGCATAATCTTTTTTTTTCGTGTCTTCCGTGTTTTTTCCAATATGCGCCATGCCAATAATTGCGTTCATCGGCGTGCGCATTTCATGGCTCATGTTGGAAAGAAAGCTGCTTTTTGCTTTGCTTGCTTCCTTCGCTTCTTCAAGAGCTTTCTCCAGTTCCACAGCCGTTTCGCGTAACGTTATTGTAAGTTCATTACGTAACAGCGCTTGCGCTATTATTAAGCTGCCTGAACGCAATATTGATTCTTCGACATCTGTAAATACCCGCTCGTTGTGGCAGTCATCGAATCCGACAAAGCCCCAAAATTGGTCTTTCAGAAAAACCGGCACAACAAGTATTGATTTTATTCCCTGCGGTAATAATCTTTGCTGTGTATTGGAATCCAGGCTGCGTACCAAGCCATTAAGGCTGTGTCCTTTTGAAAGTTCATAGTTCCATTCGGGAATATTCTCATCATAAGGAATATCGACTGTATATTCACTATCCTGTTGAGGTTCGGCGCCTCCCGACCATTCAAAAAGTTGTGTGCAAAAAAGTCTGCCGTCGACATCGTGGTTTTTCCAAATATATACACGATCGGCATTTACAGCTTCGCCCATCATGCACATACAGAGCATTAAAGCACTTTTAAATTCATCAACTTCGGCCTGTAGTAAATCTTTTGCCGCATTATTTACAATATCCAGCAGTTTATTTTTTTGGTTTAACGTTTTACGAAAATGGATTGCCTGCTCATTACGGTTTATAGCGTTGACAAGCATTAAACTGACTGAACGAAGAATACTTATCTCATCGTCGGAGATAGTACGTTCCCTTCTGCAGTCGTCAAAACTTACCCATCCCCAAAAATCATGCTGTAAAAACACAGGAATTGCATAAACTGATTTCATGCCATGAAGCAGCAAACGATTTTTTTCTTCCTCGGGTAAATCATTCAAAGAACCGTTTATACATTCGCTTTTCAGGAATTTCGCTTCCCAAACAGGGATCTGACTGTATGGGAAAACCGCTTTATTTTCAACAGGGTTGGTTTGTCTGCCGGTATCATTTTGCCACTCAAAACGCATAACGTAATGAGGAGCGCCGTTTCTTGTTTCATTCTGCCAAATATATCCGCGATCAACATCAAGACATTTTGCTATAACTTCCATGCCTTGCAGAACCGAGGCTTCAAATGTTTTTTCATCTACTGCGGAAAGTAATATCCGCGCTGTTTTGTTAACTGCATATAAAAGTTTTTGATGTATATTAAGTTTATCAACAATATCTGCTATTGCGGCATACGGGATTTCTGAACTGACGGCGTTACTCGAATTTGTCATTCTGGTTTACCGTTGTACCATTCCGGTACAATTACTCCATGGACTCGTACCAAAGGTACGCGACTGCCTTGAAAACCGCATTTTCGCAGTCTGCAAATCGATGTTGCCGGCGGACACTTTTAATATAGTAATGAATAATTCAAAAATCAAACAATTCAAGATGGATTGAAGCATTTGGAAAGTAGGTTTATCGGAATTTTGGTGGTTTCGTTTTAAAATCGGTTATTGTCATATATTAGTACCGAGGATACGCGGTATGCGGTGTTTTTATTGTTCTGTTATGCGAAATATCGAAAAAATATCCTAAAAATGCAATAATTGAATAAAAAGTATTGACAATACACATAAAATTCGGATATTATAATTATATATGAACTTAAATGCGGTATTGGAAAATTTGATTGTCTCATTAAGGCCATCTGATCCATATAAAGTTATCCTTTTTGGTTCTTATGCCAAGGGGACTCCAAATGAGGATAGTGATATTGATCTTATGGTAATATTGGATAATAACCATGTCTCAAAAACATATCAGGAAAGGCTGAACAAAAAAGTTTTTATTAGAAATTTAGTTCTTGAAATTAATCGAAAAATACCGCTTGATATATTAGTTTATTCAAAGGAAGAATTAAGTTTAATAAAAAAATATGGAAACTATTTTATTGATGAAATCGAAAAGACAGGGAAAATAATATATGAAAAAGCAAGTTGAAGATTGAATGCTTTTGGCTGATAAAGATTTGTATGCTGCGGAAATAATATTAAAAGATGAATATCCCTTAACCAATATTGTCGCTTTTCATTGTCAACAGGCAATAGAAAAATATTTAAAGGCATTTTTAATTGAAAAGAATGTGCCGTTGATAAAGACTAATGATTTAATCAAATTAAATGAAATGGTAAATGAAGTTAAAAATATTGAAATTGACGAGAAAATATTGATAGTAATAAATGAAGTGTATATAGACTCAAGGTATCCAGGAGAGTTAGGGTTAATGCCTGATGGTATACCGACTAACGAACAGGCAAAAGAATTTCTGG
>JAIRUC010000102.1 GCA_031254615.1 Treponema sp.
ATAAAGGAGTCTGAATATTGACAATGGTATTAACTTCTTGCCGAAACATTCACCCGCGCCCACGCCTGCATCGCAATTCCAAAAGCCACCGACACATTCAGCGAGGCTTTTGCGCCATAAATGGGAATTGATACCCTGCCGCCGGAGGCATCCGCCGCTGCCAGCGCGCGGGGGCTTACACCTAACTCTTCGGAACCGGCTATCAACAGCCCGCGGCGCGGAAAGGGAAATTCGTCTATCGGGATGCCGCCGGTTTCAAGGGCGAATACAGGGTAAGGCAATTCGGGAATATCTTCGGCGGCAAAAAAATCATGGCGCTCCCAGGGAACAATGTCAACGCAGCCCATTGCTGTGCGCTGTGAGCGGCGGTGCCGCGGGTCGGCGCAGAACTGAGACAAAAAAATTTTTTCCACTCCAAAACTTTCGGCAGTGCGGAACATTGCGCCGACATTAAAAGGAGAGCGTATATCTTCCATATATACGAACATTCCCTCAAAGACCCGCCGCCCTGCCGGATCGAGACGGCCGTCGCCGGAAGTAAAATCCCAGTCGGCCTGATCGCGGCCTGTCGCCGTCAGCAAAAGATGTTTAACGCTGTTCAGTGCGCGCCTGATTTGCAGCGGAGACAAAACCGCGGAAAGTTCGTCTGTTTGAAAAACAGACGCCGCTTCTTCAAACGATTTTCGCGCATTGTCGGGAAAGAGAACATCTGCCGCAAGCAGTTTGGAAGCCTCGGCAAAAAAAACAAATTCAGCGGGGGTAAAAATACCGGCTGCGGCAGCCTTGTCAGCGCCCGCCATGCAAAGCCGGTTTTCCGCAGCTATAAAAACTTTTGCTATTTTTCGTAATTTTTGTGTACGGGGCAGTTTTTCCAGTTTGTAGAGGGGAATCACTTTGCTGCCGGCCTACTCCTTGTCTGCCGTAACATTTATTAATTGCTCAATCTGCTTCATAATATAATCCTGAAACTTCGGCGGCAGTTCGTTAAACATCCCCGTCATACGTTTCAGCTTTTCGCCCGGAGTTTTTTGGAACATATCACCTTCGCCTGTTTTCAGCCATTTTTCATTTACGCCGAAAGTCAACGAGATCAAATAGATGATACGATCGTTGAGCCTGCGGTGTTCACATTCCAGTTCCGCGATATATCCGTTACTTATATGAATTGATCTCGCAAATTCAACCTGAGACAAATTCAAAGCTTTTCGCAAATACTTTATTCGGCCGCTAATCGTCATACCAATATTATATTACATTAACACTCACTATGCAATGTATTAATTTTCAATTTGTAAAATATTCTATTTACAATACTCACATTTTAGTATATTATACTCACATAGAATGTAATTTGGAGGAACAGATATATGCATGATGGAAAAGTGAAAAAGGTAAGCCACGACTTCTCGTTACTAAATGAGGAGCAACAGGATTACATTCTTGGTATTATGCAAGCGCTTATTTTTGCCAAGAATACAAACAAGGCGGAAACGAAAAAAAAGAAAACCGCCGATATCTCTTCTGTTCAGGAGCCGGGTTCTTCATTAATTTGATATTATAGTATAAAGTTAGTTATGGCAAAAGGGAAACGGTTTGTAAAAGTACTGCTGGTGATTTTTTGTCTCCTTGTTTTTATTCTCGCCGCGTGGACAATTTTTTCTATGGTCGGCAGGGTCAAGGCCGACGCCGTAATTCCCGAAGCGGCAATTTTCCGCCTGAGCGTTTCCAATCCGGTGCGTCTTCTTGACAATGTTCTTTCTCACGAATCGTTAAATGAAATTTCCGCCGTGCCTTCGTTGGCTTCGGCAGCTTCGGTAATCGACATGTTAAAGGAAAGTCCCCTTGTCAAAAACCGTCTTGTGCGAATGGCCGCCCGTGGAAGCGTTGAGATCGCCCTTCTTTCCGGCGAGCCTCAAACATTGGCGGCTGTTTGGGACATGGGGTTTCTTTCGCCGCTTTTGCGCATCTTCCCGGTGTTTTCCAATTTTATCAATGTTCCCAATTTGTACTATGTGCAGGCGGGAAAAAATTCCCGTTTTGAATATCGTCTGGAGGACAGAACCCTGTTTATCGGCCCGCACCGCAATCTGCTTTTTATCAGCGACAGTTCTGCGGTTTTCGAGTCACGCGCTGATTTGCATACCGGTATGCCGAATACCAGCATGCCGAATACGATCAGTATGCCGAAAACGATCAGTATGCCGAATACGATCAGTATCCCGAATACGATCAGTATGCCGCATACGATCAGTATGCCGCATACGATCAGTATGCGCAGGTTCAGCGCACTCAAGCCTTCTTCTTATGACGCGGCTCTGCTGCTTTCTCCTGATTTTTTCAGAAACATTCTGTCGGAGCAGGACGCGGATATTGCGGCGGTTTTGGGCAGCGTTGATTTTGATTCCGCCGTAGAAGCGGGTTTTTCCGTACATCCGCAAAAAATTGAATTGCGCATAACGTCATCGCTGTCATCACGGCAGGCGTCATTGAACCGCCTTCTTGAAAACCGTTCACAGGCGCCGGGCATGGCTGAACGTCTGCCGGCCTCTTCCCAATACGCGACGATTCTTTCCGCCGGAACACTGGACGAGCTTTTTCAGGCAACGCGCGTTTTTGCCGGAAGGGACTTTGATGCCGGTGTCAGGCTCGTGGACAGCGCTTCCCGCACAATACTGGGCATCTCTCTTGATGATCTGCTTTTTTCATGGTCGGGGAAAGAATTTGCTGTCTTCGGGCTGGAGGGGCGCCCTCATCCCGTCTATGCAATACAAATCAGCGATGAGCAAAAGCGCCAGGCGGTGTTTGACAAGGCGTTTAAATCCATTGCGCTTAACGAAAATGTCAGATTGAACCTTGACGGAGTGCGTATCCCCCGGATTGAAGTCCCGGAGTTTTTGCAGGCGCTTTTGCGCCGCTGGAATATATTTTTGCCCTCGCCCTACTACACGGTCTACAGAGACTATCTTCTGGTAAGCGAATCGGCGGAGGCTCTTCTTGCGGCGTTACGCGCAATGCAGAGAAACGACGTGCTTCCAAAAACGCCTGTATGGCGCAATATTGCCGGCGGAAGGACAGCCGCAAGCGCGTTCTCCCTGTACTACTCGCTCGATTTATCAATGCCGTTCTTCCTGCGCAAAAACACCGCTCTTAGCGGCTTTTTATCGCTTTACCGGCAGGGACTTGTCCGCATGAGTTTCGACAGGGGAAAAACTGATATTTCACTTGTTCTTGTTCCCGGTTCCGGAAGCGGCGTAAATCTTGTAAATACCCTTCTTGTCGAAACCAGAGGACGGCCTTCCAACCGCATTTACGGAGCCGGCAGCAGGGATGACAGCAGAATATTCATCAGCGCCGGCGACACCGTTGTCTCGGTTAATGCTGCAGATAACACCACAAACGAAATGCGCGGACAGGACCGGCTTTGGATTATTCCCGCGGACGGAGTCGGAGACAAAAACAGTACAAACGCATGGGTAACCAGCGAGCGCGGAAGAGTTACTCTGGTGAACGGCGATTTGGAGCCCGCGCAGGGCTTTCCCGTGATTACGGGGCTTCGGCTTTCGTCTGCGCCTGCGGCGTATAACGGCAGGCTCTACCTTTGCGATGAAGACGGAAAAGTCCATATTGTTGACGCAAACGGAACGGAAACCGTTTGGGAAACCTCGTTTGCCACGCCTTTACGCTCGCCCCCTTCTTTTATGACCGTAACCTCAAGGGGCGGCGCTCGCCATTATGCGGCGGTTTATCCAAAAAGCTTTTTTGGCGAACTCTGGCTTCTTGATCAGGACGGAAAAGTTCTTCCCGGCTGGCCTGTATCGCTGTCAAATATTGATGAAGATGATTTCAGAATAGACGCGGGCATTGGTTTTGGCTCGCCGCTTTTATTTGCGCATAACAATTATGTGTATACCGCCTTTGTCAGCCAATCCGGTGATCTTTTCATCTTTGATGAAAACGCGAACAAAGTTTCTCCGTTCCCGGTTGTTCTTAACGGTGTGTTTTTCATTCAGCCTGTTTTTGACGGAACCTTTCTTTGGCTTATTTCGTCAGAAGGAAATCTGTTCAGGGTAAGTCTTGACGGCGAAGTTTTGTATCAGAATATTGCGGGTTTTTCCGCAAGGGAAGAAGGCTGCATAACGGTATTTGACTGCGACGAAGATAAAATCCCCGAAGTATTTATCACGGGCGAAGGCAATGCATTACACGCATATACGCGAAACTTCCGTTCTCTGGAGGGCTTCCCGCTTCCGGTGTGGGGAAAGCCGCATTTTGTTCCTGCGCAGGGAAACAAAAAAACGGAAATTATCGGTATCGGAATGGACCGGCGTCTGTACCGCTGGCAATTCAGGTAGATAACTTTTTTGACAGATCCGGTTGAATAGGAGTATTTATGAAAAAGCATTTGCTTTTCCTGTTACTGGCAGCGGCGTTTTTTTCTTCCTGCGCTTCGTTGAAAAGTGATATTTCGCTTAACAGTCAAAAGGAACTGTCGGAAAGAAACCTTGAAGAGGTTGAAACAGCGGTTATTCCGCTGGAGGCTCTCGGAGGGGCGCAGGCGCGCAGCCGGCAGAGCGAAGTCGCGGCGGCACGTCTTATAATCACAAACAAGGAACGTGAAGCGTCCGCCGACGCCGATTATTCCGGCAGACTTATGGCATGGTCGGGCAGGCTTGCCATTCTTGAAGGCAGGTACAGCGAAGCGCAAAGGTTGTACAAGCAGTCAACCGCACTTTCCTCCGGGAATGTCCCATCAATAATTCTTGGTATCCGCCTTGAAGGAGACCCGGCAAAGCGGCTTGAAATAATTGAGAAGGAACTGGCAATATCCGGTCGTCATTCTTCCGCCGTCGGTTTTGGGGAATTGCAGATTGAAAGGGCTGTTTCGCTTGTGGAAGCGAGCCGCTTTGCCGAGGCCGCAGGCGCGTTTGACACAGCTTTTTCTTCACAAATTGGCAATGTCTACCATGAAAGTTACGGCAACATACGTAACCGCGCATGGGAATTGCGCAACACAAGCGGCATGGCCGGCGGAACTATTGACATGATGCAGGATCGCATCACATGGAGTGACTGCATTTCCATTGCACGTAACGAAACACAGCTTTTAAGATTTATAAGCGGCGGCAGAGACATCAGCGAAGCCGAATATTTTAACCGCCTTCTGGAACGCGCCTTTATCCCGTACACGCAGGATATTGCCATAAACGAATGGCCAAAAAACAAGCCTGCCGGAAACGAAATCGTAACACGCGCAGGCGCGGCATGGTTTATCTGGCATCTGTACGCCGAAACACGCGCGGACAGGGGACTGCTTTCCCGCTATTCGTCACGTTATGCGACAGGCTCAAATCCGCGCAGTCCAATAGCGGACATCCCTCCCCTTTCGCCATTCTTTGATTCAACACTCGGCTGTGTGGAGACGGAACTTTTGTCCCTCCCCGACGGACGTAACTTCAGACCGGCGCAGACCATTCGCGGCGCGGAAATGCTCGCTATTTTGAAGAAGATTGATGGTTAGCGTTTAACATCACCCTAAGGCAACATCCAGTACCATCATTATCAAAAACCCCGCCATAAAACCCAAAGTACCCGCGTGAGAATGTTCGTCTAACTGCGCTTCGGGTATTAATTCCTCGACCACGACATATATCATCGCTCCTGCCGCGAAGGACAACAGCCAGGGCATGAAGGGGGCGATTAAAGCGGCAAGCAGCATTGTAAGAAAACCGGCAACCGGCTCCACCGCACCGGACAGGCAGCCAAGACCAAAAGCTTTTCGTTTTGAAATTCCTTCCTGAAGGAGAGGAAGCGAAATCGCCGCACCTTCCGGAAAGTTCTGAATGCCAATACCAAGCGCAAGAGCGAGCGCCGATGCATATAACGCCGGGTCGTTGTGCTGTGCCGCCAAAGCGAAAGAAAGCCCCACAGCCATACCCTCCGGTATGTTGTGCAATGTTACGGCCGATATAAGCAAAGTTGTGCGCTTTGATGAAGAGACCGGCCCTTCCGGAGTATCGGAAAAAGGATGAAGGTGCGGGATAAGTTTATCCAGCCCTAGCAGAAACAATGCACCTAACGCAAATCCGAGGGCTGCAGGTATCCACCCGTGAAGCCCCTGAGCCTGTGCCTCTTCAATAGAAGGAATCAATAAACTCCAGACAGAAGCGGCAACCATAACCCCCGCCGCAAACCCGAGAAAAATCTGCTGAAATTTCCCTGTCGAGGTTTTGTGGAAGAAAAACACGGTTGCGGCTCCAAGACAGGTCATTAAGAAGATGAACCCTAATCCGCCGCTTACAAATAATAGTGATTGCATTTGTGTTTAGTATATTTGATGTTTTGGGAAATGGCAATGGAAAGTGTTACTAACTATTGAGTATGCACTAAACACTGGTACAGCGTAACACATAAATGTTTACAAAAAGACTTCTCATGGGCTGGGTTTTGCGCACTACTTGGAAATCTTGTCAGCCAACGCTCTTAACTCTGCGGCGGAGTTAGGTTTGCCTTGCATTTCGTATTGTGCGGCAATGGCAAGCATATCCGCCCGAAGCAGAGCCCTGGCTCCCGCGTTGTCCAAATTCTTTTGAAGATCGGGAATAACCAGATTGGTATTCGGCTTGAGAACATCAGGGTCTGAAACGACGCCGGTATTGGCAAGCCTTATAAGCGGGAAGTAAAATAAATTACCGTATCTTTTGGCGGCAATGCCGGAAAGCGTATCTCCAAAAACAACTTTATGGTTTGCAGCTCCGTCAAGAACCAGTTCTTCCTTTGCAGGCGGCTGCGGTTGAGTTTGGGGCTGAGGCGGCGCGGCTGCCGGAACCGGTTCGGCGGGAACCGGAGCAGGAGTGCCGCCGCAAGCGGCAATTAACGTCAGAGTAAAAACAACGATAAACAAAAAAATTGGAATTCTTTTATTCATAACAACTCCATCCGACTTGATTGTTCAAGCCGTAATTTAAATATTGATCGCTTATACAAGTATAGTTTAGAAAACTCAGCTAATGATTAATTTGCATGCCTTAAAATTGGATTTTCAAAAATAAGTGGAAAGAAAGATAAAAAAGTTCAAGGAATCAACGGTGGAATTCTATTACGGGAGAGGAAAGCATCATCCTGCAAACCTCGGAAAAATCTGCCGGAGTTTTTCTAACCCGATGCTTGCAAATAGTAGTGATTTGGGTTTGGGAATATATTGGGATACACATTATATTGGCTATAGAACTTAACGGCAAAAACATGAATAGTATCGTCCTATGCTGAAAAGTCAGTAATGATTCCGGTCAACTTTAGTATGCCATCGTCTTCCATAAGATAATCAATAGTATAGACCATAACCTATTCTTGTGAAAATATATCCGCTTCCCTCCCCGCCCCATTCCCTAATCTCCAATTCTCGTGTAAAATATCGGCATGTCAGAATTAACAGAATATTGTCCTGCAGAGCAGTACACGGGAAAAGCAACGATGGAGAAAATCACGTCGCTGGCGAAGCGGCGGGGGTTTGTTTATCAGTCTTCGGAAATTTACGGGGGGCAGAACGGGGCGTGGGATTACGGGCCGCTCGGTATTGAATTGAAGAACCGTATTGCGGGCGCGTGGTGGAAGGAGATGACCCGTCTTCACGACAATATCGTGGGGTTGGACGCGGCTATTTTGATGCATCCCCGAACGTGGGAAGCTTCCGGCCATGTGGAAAATTTTACCGACCCGCTGGTTGACTGCAAAAAGTGCAAGTCGCGTTTTCGGGCGGATCAAATCCCTGCGGAAAATCTCGCGGCGAAAAAATGTCCCGACTGCGGCGGCGAGTTGACCGATACCCGCAAATTCAACCTGATGTTCAAGACCCACATCGGGCCGGCGGAGGATACTGCCAGTATCATTTACCTTCGTCCCGAAACTGCTCAGGGAATTTATGTCAATTATAAAAATATTATTCAGTCTAACAGAATGAAAATTCCGTTTGGCATTGCGCAGATCGGCAAGGCGTTCCGCAACGAGATCGTTACGAAAAACTTTATTTTCCGCACCTGCGAATTTGAGCAGATGGAAATGCAGTATTTTGTTAAGCCCGGTACGGACGAGGAATGGTTCGGCGAATGGCGCAAACAACGCTGGGCGTACTATGAAAAACTTGGGATTAAAATGGATCATCTGCGCTGGCATCAGCACGGGCCGGACGAGCTTGCGCATTACGCGAAAGACGCTTACGATATCGAGTATCTGTTCCCAATGGGCTGGCGTGAGCTTGAGGGCGTTCACAACAGAACCGATTATGATCTGGGGCGTCACACGCAATTTTCCGGCAAAGATTTACAGTACATCGATCAGGACAACAACAACGAGCGCTACATTCCGTACATTATAGAAACTTCGGCGGGGCTTACTCGCAATTTATTGATGGTTCTCTGCGACGCTTACGATGAGGAGCAGGTTGCGGACAAGGGCAATGAGGACGATTGGAGAACTGTCCTTCGCTTCCATCCCGATCTTGCGCCGGTTACTGTCGCCATTTTGCCGCTGATGAAAAAAGACGGCCTTGCGGAACTTGCGCAGGACATTCGCGCGGAGCTAAAAGAGGATTACGCGACCGATTACGATCAGGCGGGCGCGATTGGCAGGCGCTACCGCAGGCAGGACGAAGCGGGGACTCCCTTCTGCGTTACTGTGGACTATCAGTCCAAAGAAGATGGGACTGTTACTCTGCGCTTCCGTGATTCTATGGAGCAGGTTCGTGTTCCAAAAGCGGAACTTGCCGCGCGTATTCGCAGTGAAATTAAAACGTATAAGAGAATAAAATAGCTCGAAAATTTTACGCAGGGCGCATCAGGAAAGTTAAATGTCGTTTTTGACCGTTTGCCTAAAT
>JAIRUC010000147.1 GCA_031254615.1 Treponema sp.
ATATGGCGGAAATTGAAATCAATGTACTGGTGAATCACGGACTATCAAAACGAGTTTCCTCAATGCAACAGATGAGAAAAGAAGTCGCCGCATGGAACAAAGCCCGAAATCAAAGTGCACGTAAAATCAACTGAAGGTTTTCAACAGATGATGCCCGGATTAAACTTAATCGCCTATACCCACAGTTTGTATAGTGTCATGATACCAGGCTTTTTTAATCTCTCTGTAGGCAAGCCATTGACCTTCCATACTTCCACCTTGATCTGCGCTTTTACTTGATCTGTTTCTCCCGTTGATCGTGCGGACAGTTTTTTCCCATTTTCCGGGTTGACGAATTCAACATAGAAAATGCCGTTTTGTCGTTTGTGTAAATAATACTCCCGACGCATAATGACTCCTTCTGAGCAAAACTATAATTTTCTCATAGTTTTTTCTCATTCTTTTGATTAGGAGCCTTTACGCCGGTTCTTCCGGTGATAAAGACTATTAGTTAATTCCTTATCCTGTATGAACTTATGCTATAGCCGTCTTTCGGAATTGAACCGAAGACCTCATGATTACAAGTCAAGTGCTCTACCAGCTGAGCTAAGACGGCGAAAAACATCGTATTTTATAACAATATGTTAATATAGAAAATATAAAATATACGCAAAATAATGTCAATAAGGCTATTTTCTCAACCTGCCGATACCTTTCTCTCAAGGGCGGCTTCAATATTCCACTTGATATGCTCACGCAGATATTTGCGGCTGTCAAAGGAAAGCCCAAAATCCTTTTCCATTTTTTTGACGCAAAAAAGAAGCGGCTCCGATCCCCAGCCAAGATCGTTAAGCGCAATTTCCGATTTTGATTCGGGATAACACTCAAGCGCTATTTTTGCAATTTGCTCCCATGACGTAAACTGGTTTCCAAGCGCAAGGTATATTTCTTCGTTTTTATCGCTTTCTAGCAATTTAATGTAAAGCTGGGCAATTTCCTGCGCCGATATAAATTGCGTTCCGTCGTATTTGGTAAGTGTTACCGGTTTATTGTTCACAACAGCATCGGCAATATTGCGAAAGCGGACATCCGACTCTGTCGAACCATCGGGAAAAGGCGGGTTTGAATAAGTATAACCCGGACGGATAATGTTACGCTTCATGGTAACTTCTTTGTTACTGCCGTAATATTTTCTGAACCCTAAAACATAAGCCTCTGTAGCCGACTTTGTACTGCCATAAAGATCAACAGGAAGATTAACAAAAGTTTCATCCATATTGTTCCGCATACGCCCCATTGCGGCCGTACTGCTTGTGTAGATAAATTTCCCCACTCCGGACTTTTCCGAAATTTCAAGTAAATTTACCGTTGCGGCCGTATCATTCGTCAACATTGAAACAGGTTCATTTCCCCAGCCAAGCGCAATCTGTATTACGGCATCACAGCCCTTTACATAATCCGCCAAAAGAGCGTAATCGGTTATAGTGCCCTTTACCAGCGAAACTTTCTTTGCCAGCGACGGATATTTTTGCGGATTCTGTGACAAAACAATCGCCTCATGCCCGCTTGCTGCTGCCGCCAGTGTAACATATTGACCGATATTCCCGGTACCGCCTGTGATAAATACTTTCATAAAATTCCCCTATTCCTGCGAGAGAAGGGACTTGAACCCTTAAGCCTTGCGGCACCAGATCCTAAGTCTGGCGTGTCTGCCAAATTCCACCACTCTCGCTCAATGCGCTATTTTATTACATTAGCCAAAAATGGTACATACCTCCGTAAGACCGCGGTGCAAACGGTGAGCTAAAATACCAAGCATATTGACCAAAATACCGCTTTTTGGTAACCTTATATATCAGGACCGCTAGCTCAGCTGGTAGAGCAGCAGACTCTTAATCTGCGGGTCGCAAGTTCGATCCTTGCGCGGTTCAATAGCTTAATCGAAAAAAGAGGAGAATTGTGGCTGTTACAAAAGAAATAACACGTTTGGAAAAATCTAACGTAAAATTGAGTATTACTGTCCCAAAAGACGATATCCGCGCTCAGTATCAGGATATGGTCAGGGAATACGCTAAAAACCTTCAGCTTCCGGGGTTTAGAAAGGGAAAAGTGCCGCAGGAAGTGCTTGAACGCAAGTATGCGGACGCGCTCAAACAGGAAGCCTTGGGACGCATTGTCGAATCCGCTTTGCAGGATTACTTTAAAGAGGAAAACCTGCCGCGCAGCGAGAGGCCTCTGCCCTACTCCACGCCCGAACTTCAGGATGAGCCAAAACTCGATTTTGAGCAGGACCTTCAATTTTCCGTGGTTTATGACGTACTGCCCGAAGTTAAAATCGGCAAGTGGAACGGACTGAATGTCGAGTATCCGTATACGGAAATAAGCGGCGATGACATTAACCGCGAGCTTGAGCAAATCCGCGAAAGAAACGCAGTTGTCATGGATCGGGATGACAGCGCATCCGCTCAAAAGGGCGATGTTGTAACCATAGATTACAAAATATTTGATGAAAACGGAGAAGAACTGCCGAAATTACAGCGGGCGGATTTTGTCTTCACCATCGGTTCAAACACCAATTTTTATCAATTTGATGATGATGTTGTCGGGATGAAAAGGGGCGAGACAAAGGATTTTGAAAAACAGTTTCCTGATGATTTCTTTGAACCCACTCTTGCGGGTAAAAAAAGAAAAGTGCAGATAACCCTTTCCGTCCTGAAAGAAAAAAAACTTCCGGAGCTTGACGACGATCTTGCTCAGGATGTTGACGAAAAATTCAAAACACTGGACGATCTTAAAAACAGCATAAAAGAGCGCCTGAATAAACAAATTGAATGGAAGCAGCGTGATGTGAAACTTCAGGAAGTTTTAAAGAAAATCATGGAAAACACCCCCGTTGTCCTTCCCGAGTCCATGATCAGAGCGGAAATCGAAGGCCGCTGGCGCAGGCTTGCACAATATTACAATACCGACGCCGAAAAAATGATTCAGATGATGACATCAGGCGAAGGCCATGAGGAAAGGGAAAAAGAATGGCGGCAGACAGCGGAAAAGGCCCTTCATTCCCGCCTGATTATCGAAACTTTAATCGAAGATCAAAAAATTGAAGTAACGGACGAAGATGTAGAAAATGAGTTTAAACGGATTGCCGACGAAAACAAAGTCGAAGTTGACGAAGTAAAAAAGAATTACAAAGAACAGGATTTGTTTTATTTGAAGGAAGATATAAAAGAACAGCGGATTGTCGATAAATTGTTTGCAGAAAACACTTTAAAACCCGGAAAAAAGGAGAATTATCTGGATTTTGTTTCAGATAATGGTTAAATTTGTAATATGAATGAAAGAATGAGTAACATGGTTCCCATCGTTGTCGAGCAGACCGGCATGGGGGAACGTTCATACGATATTTATTCCCGCCTCCTGAAAGACCGCATTGTTTTTCTCGACGGGGAAATACACGATGTTTCCGCCGATTTGGTCGTAGCGCAGCTTTTGTTTTTGGACGGACAGGACACGCATAAGGACATTAACCTTTACATAAATTCTCCGGGCGGCTCTGTTACGGCGGGGCTTGCCATTTATGACACAATCCAGCAGTTAAAGTCGCCCGTGCAGACGATTTGTCTTGGACAGGCCGCCAGTATGGCCGCCCTCATTCTAACCGCGGGTACTCCCGAAAAGCGAAAAGTACTGCCATCTTCGCGCGTGCTGATTCACCAGCCGTGGGGCGGCGCGCAGGGACAGGCGCGGGACATCGGCATTCAGTCAAGAGAAATTGTCCGTTTGAAAAAAATGACAATTCAATATTTTGCCAACCATACAGGCAAATCGATAGAACAGGTTGCGACAGACATGGAAAGAGATCTTTATATGTCAGCGGAAGACGCGGTCGCTTATGGCGTGGCCGATTCAATTTTAAGGAAGGAATAAAATGGCGAAACTTCGCAACGGTCCGGAGACTTTTGAACGAATTTGCTCGTTCTGCGGAAAAAGCGCGGACATGGCGCGCCGCCTTATCGCGGGACCCAATGATGTTTTTATCTGCGATGAATGTATAGAAGTCTGCCGGAAAATTTTAAGCGAAGAAGACCACGAACTTACAACACACTTTACAGGAGACATTCCCACTCCGCACGAAATAAAAAGCTATCTCGACCTTTTTGTTATAGGGCAGGACAACGCGAAAAAAGCGCTGTCGGTTGCCGTTTACAACCACTACAAACGAATTGCAAATCCTTCACTGGAAAAAGACAATGCCGAAGTTGAAATAGAAAAATCAAATGTCCTTTTAATCGGACCTACCGGAACCGGAAAAACGTTACTCGCTAAAATTCTGGCGAAAAAACTTAAAGTGCCTTTTGCCATTGTTGACGCGACCACCCTTACAGAAGCAGGCTATGTCGGCGAAGATGTCGAGAACATTCTTTTAAAACTGATACAGAGCGCCGGCGGCAATATAGCGGCCGCAGAAAGGGGTATTGTCTATATCGATGAAATCGACAAGATAGCGCGCAAAGGTGAAAATGTTTCCATTACGCGCGATGTTTCCGGCGAAGGCGTTCAGCAGGCGCTTTTAAAAATTATCGAGGGAACAATCGCTTCCGTACCGCCGCAGGGGGGAAGAAAGCATCCCAATCAGGAATTAATACGGATTGATACTACAAATATTTTGTTTATCTGCGGCGGCGCTTTTGTGGGACTGGATAAATTAATCGCGCGGCGTGTTGTAAACCAGCCATTAGGGTTTGGATCGGGAGGCGCCGGTTCGGAAAAAACTTTGAAAGAGCTGTACGATTCCATTCACCCGGACGATCTAATTCACTTCGGCATGATTCCAGAGTTTATAGGAAGGCTGCCTCTTACTGTCGGCCTTGAAGAATTAAAGCGCGAAGATTTAAAGCGCATTATAACAGAGCCGCGTAACGCCATTGTAAGGCAGTATCAGGCATCCATGGCGTATGACAATGTAAAACTTGAGTTTACGGAGAAAGCGATTGACTCTATCGCGGATATGGCTATCAAACAGAAAACCGGAGCGCGCGGGCTTCGCGCCATTGTAGAAAAACTCATGACGGATATTATGTTTGACATTCCTTCGATGAAGGGCGATAAACACGTTATCGTTACCCATGACACGGTGGAGAACGCCGAACCTCCGCAAATAACATACCTGCAGAAAAGCGCGTAACGCGCTTCCGGGATTTTCCTTATGAAAAAAAACAAGGGAAGAAAGAGCGGCTTTGGCAGGCTCTTCTCTGACTTTTTCGGAAGAAATGTTTTTCTTCAGGAACAAGCTCCGCCTGCGGAGGAAATCTCTACAGAGGACTTTCCCCTGCTGCCGCTCCGTGATTTAGTTCTTTTTCCGCAGACGGTAATTCCAATTTTTATTACATTCAAACCGGGTATCGCCGCCCTTGAAGAAGCGCTAAAACACGACAATCGTCTTTTTGCGGCGTGTCTTAGAAAACACGAGATAGGACTGGCCGCCGATGAACCATGGAATTACGGGACGGTTGTCAGGATTGTTCAGCATTTAAAACTTCCCGATAATTCATATCGCGTAATATTTCAATGCGAATATCGTGGGGTAATCGTTTCCAATATCCAAGAGGAAAATTTTTCGACTGTAAAAGTGGAGCCGTTAAAAATAGTCGGCCTAAACGAACCTTTAAGCTCCGAAGATTCCGCCTTAATGCGCAACGTTCAAAAATCTTTTGCCCAATACGCCGAATTTTCAAGAAAAATAGGAAGCGATACCCTTACCGCCGTTGAAAAAACAGAAGACCCTGAACGCCTTGCCAATCTTGTGTGTAATGCGACATATTTAAAATCCGAAAAAAAAGTAGAGCTTCTCGCTTATTCTGACACAAAAGAAAGACTCCTCGCGCTTCTTGAAACTCTTGAATTTGAAAACGAAATATACGGCATACAAAAAAATATTTCCGGCAAAGTCAGAAGCAGGATGGACAAACGTCACCGCGAATACATCCTGCA
>JAIRUC010000067.1 GCA_031254615.1 Treponema sp.
GTATTTTTCGGCGGATCGGGAACAGCCGCCGACGAAGCGATGATTTCATCCTGCGTTACAGAAACGGGACATATTCTTATTGTAGATAACGGCTCTTACGGGGAGAGGCTTGCGAAAATCGCGGCGGTTTATAAAATTAACCACACTGTTTTTAAAAGCTCAACTTACGAAAGAATCGATATTAATGCCCTTGAAAACGAATTTAAAACCGGCAAATATACCCATCTTGGCATCGTGTACCACGAAACAACAACGGGCTTGCTTAACCCCCTTGATATAATTTGTCCTTTGGCAAAAAAATATAACATTGTAACGATAGTTGACGCGGTAAGCATATACTCTGGAATGCCGATGGAACTTTCAAAGCTCGGCATTGACTTTATGGCTTCCACTTCAAACAAAAATATTCAGGGAATGGCGGGCGTCGGTTTTGTTATCTGCAAAAAAAGCGAACTTGAAAAAACAAAAACTATTCCAATGCGCAATTATTATCTTAACATTTACGACCAGTATGCGCATTTTACAAAAACAGGGCAACCCCGTTTTACCCCGCCTGTTCAAACGCTTTACGCACTCAGGCAGGCAATTCTTGAAACAAAACAGGAAACAGTAGAAAAACGCTGGCGGCGTTATACCGAATGCTGGTGTATTCTTGTTGACGCGGTTAAAAAATTTAATCTTAAAATGCTGGTAAAAGAAGAAGATCAGTCCCATTTAATAACCGCCATTTTTGAACCTGAAACGGCAAAATACAGTTTTGATGCCCTGCATGATCTTGCGCGCAAACATGGATTTACCATTTATCCGGGAAAACTGGGCAGCATTAATACATTCAGAATTGCGAATATCGGCGATATTAAACCGCACGAGATGAGGCAATTTACCGAAGTTCTTAAAAGTTATCTTGATTCTATCGGATGGAAGTGAATGTTATGAGTAATATACCAAAAATAGAAGCAACAAAATTTCCCATGATAATCCGATCCAAAGCCCCTCTTCGGCTTGGTCTTGCCGGCGGAGGAACCGACATTGCAAATTATTACAACCAATACGGCGGTTTTGTGTTAAACGCAACAGTCGATATGTACGCCTACTGTACAATTGAGCCGAATGATTCGGGCAAAATCGAATTTATCGCCGCTGATTTGAACAAAAGTGAAGAATATGCCGCCGCGGAAAAACTTCCGGTCTCCCCTGCTCTGCCCCTGCATAGCGGGATTTACAACCGGATTGTTTCCGATTTTGTAAAAAAGCCTATGTCATTCAAAATGACAACATACTCGGACGCGCCCGCAGGTTCGGGACTCGGTTCTTCTTCGACAATGGTTGTCGCGATTATTAAGGCTTTTGAAGAATGGCTCAACCTGCCGTTAGGCGAATACGACATTGCCGCCCTTGCCTACAAAATCGAACGTGAAGACATAGGGCTGGCAGGCGGCAAGCAGGATCAATATGCGGCTACTTTTGGCGGCTTTAATTTTATGGAGTTTTATGAAAACGAGCGGGTCATTGTTAATCCGCTCCGCTTAAAACGCTGGATCAGAAATGAACTTGAAGCGTCGCTGGTTTTATACTATACCGGCGTTTCAAGGGAAAGCGCGAATATCATTAATGAACAGATTAAGCATACGCAAAAGGGCGATTCCAAAAACATTGAAAGCATGCACGAAATGAAAAAGCAGGCGGTGTTTATGAAAGAAGCACTGTTAAAAGGGGACTTTAAGGGCTTTTCCGACTGCCTTTTGAACGGCTGGCTTGCAAAGAAAAATGCCGCTTCTTCAATTTCCAATTCATTTCTGGAAGAACTGTATCAGTACGCGATGGACAACGGAGCGGATTCGGCAAAAATTTCGGGCGCGGGCGGCGGCGGTTTCATGATGATCTACTGTAATCCCTGCAAAAGAATTTCGCTTATCCGCGCACTCAAAGAAAAAAAAGATACGGGAACCATATCAGGCATGGTGCTGACACCCAGTTTTACCGAAACAGGAACACAGGCATGGACTATATACAACAATTAATTGAGCGTTATCCGTCATTGGAAATTGTCAAAAAAGAGATAAGCGCGTCTTTTGACATTATCGCAAACTCGTATTCAAAAGGCGGCAAACTGCTGATAGCGGGTAACGGCGGCAGTGCTTCCGACGCCGAACACATCGCGGGCGAGTTGATGAAAACTTTCGCAAAAAAAAGAAATCTGCCTGAATCTTTTATTGCCGAAATAGGCGCTGTCGATTCTGAGATCGCGCAATATCTTGTTCCGCGCCTTCAGCCCGGTCTTCCCGCAATTGCGCTTTCCGGTCACGCATCGCTTAACACCGCCTGCATAAACGACATTGACGGGAATATCACCTTTGCACAGCAGGTTTACGGTTACGGAAATGAAGGCGACGTTCTGCTTGGAATTTCCACTTCGGGAAATTCCAAGAATGTACTGTACGCCGCCGGTGTCGCAAAGGCGAAAAAACTGAAAATTATCGCCCTTAGCGGAGGGTCTGGCGGCGCGCTGAAAAAGTTTGCGGATGTAAGTATCATCGTACCCGAAACAGAGACATTCAAAATACAGGAACTGCACCTGCCTGTATATCATTGTTTGTGCCAGATGCTGGAGAATCATTTTTTCTGATGAAAGTTGTAATAATGGCCGGCGGAAAAGGAAAGCGTGTCTCTTCAATCGCCAGCGATATTCCCAAACCGATGATCCCAATCTGCGGCAAGCCGATCCTTGAACATCAAATTGAGTGCCTGAAAAAAAACGGCTTAACAGAAATTATCATCGTTGTGGGACATCTGGGTCAATACATCAAGGATTATTTTGCAGACGGCAGACATTTTGGGTGCAATATCTCTTACTATACCGAAACCGAGCCGCTGGGAACAGCCGGAGCGTTATACAAACTGGAAAATCTGTCAGGCGATTTTATTTTGTTAAACGGCGATGTCATTTTTGATGTTGATTTTTCCCGCATGACAGGTTTTCATCGTGAAAAAAAAGCCCATGTCACGCTTGCGGTACATCCCAACAGCCACCCTTTTGACAGCGCGCTGATTATCAGTAACAGTGAAAACCGGGTTACCGGCTGGCTAAACAAGGAAGACGAGCGCACATACTACAAAAATCAGGTTAACGCTGGTATTCATATTCTGTCCACTGAGTTTTTAAGGAGCTGTCAGCGCTCCAAAGAAAAAATAGACCTTGACCGCGATATGCTAAAGCCCATGATTTCGAGCGGGAAAATCTTTGCCTACTCCACTCCAGAATACATAAAGGACATGGGAACTCCGGAGCGTTATGCGCAAGTTTCAGCGGATATTAAAAACGGAACAGTCGGCAAAAAAAACCTATCGGTCAGGCAGAAGTGCGTTTTTTTGGACAGGGACGGCACGATAAACAAGCTCGTTGCCAGCCAATTTGTAACCAAACCCGAAGATTTTGAATTGATCGACGGCGCGGCGGATGCCATAAAAAAAATCAACGAGCTTGGCTTCCTTGCAATTGTGATTACCAACCAGCCGGTTATCGCACGGGGGGAGTCGGATTTTCAGACACTCGACCTTATCCACATGAAAATGGAAACCGATTTGGGCAAACATGGCGCGTACATTGACGATCTTTTTTACTGTCCGCACCACCCTCAGAAAGGATTCTCCGGAGAACGTCCCGAATACAAGATCGACTGTGATTGCCGCAAGCCAAAACCTGGCATGATATTACAGGCTGCAGAAAAATATAACATTGATCTTTCGCAATCTATCATGGTTGGAGATAATATACGCGATGTTCAGGCTGGAATTAATGCGGGATGTATTCCGGTATTTTTGACAAACAACGAACCTTATGAAAACATGAATAATATCAAAACATTCGTCAATTTGCGGGATTTCACCGAACAACTTTTATATTAGGAGTATTTATGGTTCATTTCTACCCCCTTTACATTGATCCGGGAACAGGAAGCGCGTTATTCTCAATTTTAATCGGAGCTGCGGCAACTATTTATTTTCTAGGACGCGCGCTGATAATAAAACTCAAAGTTATTCTTTCCGGCGGAAAAGCTGCCGATACCGCTTTTTTGGATCATCCTTTTGTAATCTATTCCGAAGGGAAACAGTACTGGAATGTTTTTAAACCCGTCCTTGACGAATTTGAAAATCGCGGCGTTGGGATTTTGTATCTTACTTCTTCTCAGGATGATCCGGTTTTTGATTCTTCACAGGAATTTGTCAAAGCTGAATTTATCGGCGAGGGAAACAGGGCTTTCGCCCGTCTTAATATGCTTCGTGCCGGAATCTGCCTTATGACTACTCCGGGTCTTGATGTCTATCAGCTAAAACGTTCAAAAATGGTCAAGCATTACTCGCATATACTTCACGCCGCAAGCGATGCGACTTTGTACCGTCTCTTTGGAATTGATTATTTTGATTCCATCCTGCTAACAGGCGATTATCAGGCCGCAGATATCAGAGCGCTGGAGAAGCAGCGGAACATTTCCGAAAAGAGACTTCTGACTGTTGGATGCACATATCTTGATGTGTACGCTGAAAAAATCAAAAACCTTCCTGCTGAAGAAAACCATCCTTTTACCGTACTTGTCTCACCTTCATGGGGAGCTTCGGCGCTATTGACCCGTTACGGTGAAAAGTTACTAGATCCTCTTGCGGCGTCCGGCTGGCGCATTATTATCCGTCCGCATCCACAATCGAAAAAATCGGAAGCCGCAATGCTGGGATATTTACAGACACGCTACAAAGATTCAGGCAATGTTGTCTGGGATTATGAGCGGGAAAATATTTATTCTCTGACTAAAGCGGACATAATGATTTCCGACTTTTCAGGAATCATTTTTGATTATATGTTCCTGCGTGACAAGCCGGTACTGTATGTAAGCCAAAATCTTGACTTACGCCCCTATGACGCGGATGACATTGATCATGAACTGTGGCAATTCAAAACAGTAAGAGAGGCAGGTCTTGAGCTGAAAGAAGATGATTTTACGCGCATTACGGAAATCATAAAAAACGCCGGAGACAGCGAATCCCTCGCTGCTGCCCGCAGAAAAGCCCGCGAAACAGCATGGCAGTATCCGGGCGAAGCTGGAAAACGTATTTTTGATTTTATGACGGAAATTGTAAATAATGCCTAATATTCTTTATACGATAATTATTTATCCGATAACTCAAATTCTGGAATTTGTTTTTGTGTTTGCGCAAAAATTATTCAGGGAAACAGGTCTTTCTATTATCTGTGTATCGGGGGCGGTCAGCGTATTGTGCCTGCCGCTCTACATGGTAGCGGAAAAATGGCAGGAAGTTGAACGCAATATTCAAAAACAGCTCGCGCCTAAAATTGCAAAAATAAAAGCCGCTTTCAGCGGTGACGAACGTTATATGATTTTATCGGCCTATTACCGCCAAAATCATTATCATCCGATATACGCCATGCGCAGTACCTTTGGACTGCTTATACAAATACCGTTTTTTATTGCCGCATATTCATATCTTTCGCACTTAGATGCATTGCAAGGGGCATCTTTTTTCTTTATCAGGGATTTGGGTAAGCCTGATGCGCTGATTCCAATTGCGGGAGGCATTAACTTTTTACCCGTCTTGATGACGCTTATAAACTGCACAGCAGGGGCGGTATATACAAAAGGACTGGAAATTAAAGATAAAGTACAGTTGTATGGGATGTCCCTTGTTTTTTTACTTCTGCTTTACAATTCCCCCTCAGGATTGGTATTATACTGGACTCTTAATAACGTATTTTCACTGGTAAAGAATATTTATCTTAAAATTAATATATCAAACACGATAAAAACAACTATCGTAAATGTTTTTATTTCCCTTATTTGTTTTTTACTGGTACTTTATATCCTTTTTGTTAATCAAGGAGTTTTGTGGACGCGTATTATTGCGGCTTGCGGTTTTGGAATCATTGGAAGTTTGCCGTGGCTTTTGATTTTAATAAAAAGGATAGCAAACAAAATACCCTGCCGTTTTTACAGCGTAAAAGAACAACTCGCGATTTTTTTGCCTTGTGTAGTCTCGCTTTGGATTTTAACGGGATTTTTTATTCCTTCCATGCTTGTTGGCGCTTCTTCACAGGAATTTTCTTTTATTGACGCATATACAACGCCGTTATATTTTATTTTTAACACAGCATTACAGAGTTTTGGCTTTTGTTTATTCTGGATGGTTATGCTTTTCTTTCTCTTTTCTGAAAAAACAAAAAAAATATTCACTGCGTTATGTGTAATTTTAGTCTATTCCGCTCTGGTTAATGCCTTTCTTTTCCACGGAAATTACGGGATTATTTCCATTAACCTGGTATTCTCCGCATTTGTATCACATAATATAAAAGAAACCGCTTTAAATCTTTTGCTATTATTCGTTTTATCCTGTATTTTGGCAGCATTATTTATTGCAGGCAGGAAAAAAATCTGTATATTTTTGGGAACTGTTCCTGCATTGGCGCTTGCGATATTTTCAACAATAAACCTTATTTCCATTAATAACGAATATCAAGAACTTGCTTTGTATTACAAACCTGAGCAGGCGTCTGTTCAAGAAATAAAACCTATTTTTCATTTGTCAAAGACGGGAAAAAATGTTGTTGTTATAATGCTTGACAGAGGTACGAGTGTCTTTATACCGTATATTTTTGAAGAAAGTCCTGAATTATATGAAAAGTATTCGGGTTTTATTTATTATCCTAACACTGTTTCTTTTGCAGGTTATACAAAAGACGGAGCCCCGCCGCTTTTTGGCGGATACGAATATACTCCGTTGGAAATAAATAAACGCGATAGTATCACTATAACCGAGAAACACAATGAAGCGCTGCTCATGATGCCGCGTATTTTTGCCGATTCCGGGTTTGATGTGACGGTCACCCATCCGCCGTACGCCGGCGGCTACTGGAAATCAGACTTGCGCATATATGACAAGTATCCTGACATTAAACCCTATATTACTGCCGCCGTTTATACTGATTTATGGTTAAAGGAACATAACGTTAATTTGCCTTCTACAAGTGTTGTTTTAAAGCGAAATATTTTATGGTATTCGCTCCTTCGATCAATTCCGCTTGCACTCAGACAGAGTATCTATAATGATGGGGATTGGTGCGCGCCTTTTGCGGATCGTGCGATGAGAATAACCATCAGTGCTTACAGCGTTCTTGATTATTTATCAAAGCTTACTGATTTTGAGCCTCAAAAAGAAAACGCCGCTGTTTTTTTTGTCAATGAAACTTCGCATAGGGATACGTTTTTACAAGCGCCGGATTATATTCCGGTATTAAGTCCAACAAACTACGGAACAAGTCCGTTTGCAAAGGAAATGGCATATCACACCAATGCTGCAGCAATAAAACGTCTTGCCGATTGGTTTGATTTATTAAAAAGCGAAGGAGTATACGATAATACAAAAATTATTTTAGTAGCAGATCATGGACCGGCCATGAATTTTATTACAAAAATAGGTTTGCCCTTTAATGTCGACGAATACAATCCGCTTTTAATGGTTAAAGACTTTTATGCTGACGGCATTATGGAAACCAATTCAGCATTTATGACAAACGCCGATGTTCCATCTATTGCTTTAAAAGGTATTATTGATAATCCACATAATCCTTTCACCGGCAATGAAATCAATATGGAAAGTAAGAATAAACCTCAATATATAGCAATAGGCAGAATTGCCAATCAAAGTGACACGCAACTAAACCTTAGGTCTGAAAGAGATTATTATGTGCATGAAAATATTTTTAAAATTGAAAACTGGACCCCTGCGAACAAATGATTAATATTCTCTACACAATTATCATTTATCCGATAACTCAGATTCTTGAATTTATATTTCTCTTTTCACAGAAAATGTTTAAAGAAAGCGGTATATCTGTTATCTTTATCAGTTTTGCTATCAGCGTACTCTGCCTGCCACTGTATGCTGTGGCGGAAAAATGGCAGCAGCTTGAACGGGACATCGGGAAAAAATTAAAGCCAAAAGCCGATATAATCAAAAAAGTATTCAAGGGTGATGAACGCTACATGATTTTATCAACCTATTACCGTCAAAATCATTATCATCCCATTTATGCACTGCGCAGCAGCTTTGGATTGTTAATTCAAATTCCGTTTTTTATCGCCGCATACTCATATCTTTCAAATCTTGAAGTAATAAAAAACGTGTCTTTTTTGTTTATCAGGAACTTGGGCGCGCCGGACGCGTTGTTTTCGGTCGGCAGTTTTACTGTCAATTTGCTACCTATTGTTATGACCCTGATTAATTGTTTTGCCGGTGCAATTTACACCAGAGGACTTCCCGGAAAAGAAAAAATACAACTATACGGAATGGCCGGCATTTTTTTGATATTGCTTTATAACTCGCCATCGGCACTTGTCTTATACTGGACAATGAATAATGTATTTTCACTTATAAAAAATTTATATTACAGGATACAGTATAAATATAAACATTATTTACTGCTGGGATTTTTTTCGGCTGCTTGTATTTTATTAGCTGTTTTTTCAATGGTAAAATACGGCTACATTTCAAAAGCGCAAAAACTGTCATCAATTTGCCTTTTTGCAGCTTTTATCCCATGGATTTTTGTTATCTTTAAGGAGCAAATTTTCAGGATTGTCAGCATAAAGTATGAGCCTGCCAAGTCGCTTACTGTTTTCTTTGTCTCCATTTTTATGCTTTGGATATTATTTGGGCTTTTTATTCCTTCCCAACTGGTTGCTTCTTCTCCTCAGGAATTTTCATTTATTGATGATTACACTAACCCTTTGATTTTTGTTTTTAACACTACCCTTCAAATTTTCGGAATATTTATTTTTTGGCCTGTCTGTCTTTATTTTCTTTTCATGGATAATGTAAAAAAATATTTCTCTGTCATTTTTTTTGCCATTTCTGTCGGTATGCTTATCAATGTGTTTCTGTTTCCCGGCAATTACGGCAACATTTCGATAAACTTTGTTTTTGACAGAGCTCCCGGACATTCCGGCGGCAAGATTTTGTTCAATCTTTGCGTATTGCTTGTTCCTCTTATTGCCTCTTTTATGTTGTATATGCTGAAAATTAAAAATATAATTCTTATTCCTGTTTCTCTTTGCATTTTTTCTCTTCTAGGTATTTCTACTGTTAACATTATAAAAATAAATACTTCTTTTAACGAATTAAAAACATATTATGTGAAAGAACAAAAAGAAATACAGGAAGTTTCTCCTGTTTTTTCACTTTCCCAAACCGGAAAAAATATTGTAGTAATAATGCTTGACCGGGCAGCAAGCGTTTTTATGCCGTTTATTTTTGATGAGTTTCCGGAATTGAAGGAAACATATTCCGGTTTTACATTTTACCCAAATACTGTTTCGTTTAACGGCTATACACGTATCGGCGCGCCTCCGGTATATGGAGGTTACGAATACACCCCGGAAGAGATCAATAAAAGAAAAGACATCCCGCTTGTAGAAAAACATAATCAGTCTCTTATAATGCTTCCTCGTATTTTTTCCGAAAATGATTTCTCAATATGTGTTACAGACCCGCCCTATGCCAATTATAACCAGAAAAGTGATTTAAGCATTTTTGATGATTATCCGGAGATAAAATCATATATTACCGACTCACAATATACCGATCTCTGGCTTGCAGAACATGATTTAAAACTTCCTAAAACAGGAGACATCATCAAGAGAAATATGTCATGGTATAGTCTGCTCAAAGGGCTTCCGCTGTTTTTTCGTCAACCCATATATATGGACGGAAGCTGGTGTTCTCCTGAATCCGGTCAGCGCCTCCGCCTGACATTAAACGGATATGCCGTACTTGATTATCTGCCCCGACTAACGAAAATTACCGATAACAACATAAACACCGCACTTATAATGACAAACAATACCACTCATGAGGGTTCATTTTTGCAGGCTCCTGAGTATGTACCAATAATTACAGTTACAAATTACGGTAATACCCGTTTTGCAAAAGAACATGCTTATCATGTCAATGCAGCGGCAATAAGGCGTCTGGCTGATTGGTTTAATTTTTTGAAAAGAGAAAATGTGTACGACAATACCAGAATCATTTTGGTTTCCGATCATGGACCGGAACCAAACTTTATTACAAAAATAGGGCTTCCCTTTAATGTAGATCAATTTAATCCGTTATTAATGGTGAAGGATTTTAACACTTCCGGTGAAATAAAAACCGATTTTGCCTTTATGTCCAATGCCGATGTACCGTATCTTTCTTTGTTTGGTATAATCGAGAAGCCGGAAAATCCGTTTACCGGCAATGAAATCTCCATTGAACGAAAAAAAGAACCGCTGTATATTGCCATATCAGGCTCAATCCACATTACCGGGAAAAATGATAATCAGTTCAGTCTTGATCCCAAAATTGATTATCTTGTCCATGACAATATTTTTTCTGCAGAGAATTGGATTCCCGCTTCAGGTAAAAAATGACCATCTGTATCGACTGCCGGATGATAGACGCAAGCGGAATCGGAGTGTACCTGCGTGAATGCCTGCCATGGTTTTTGCAATCGGGGAATGATTTTCTGCTGCTGGGAAATGCCAGGCGGTTACACTGTTTTTCGTCAAGCACGAATGTTAAAATAATTGAATGTAATATAAAACCTTTTTCTTTTAAGGAACTTTTTTTCTTTCCTTGCAAGACAGCGCAGCAAATCAACAGAGCTGATCTTTATTTCTCGCCCTTTTTCAATATCCCGCATGGCATAACAATACCGATTTACACCACTATTCACGACATTATATTCCCGGACATGCCCGAATTAACATCAAAGATTGGGCTTGTGGCGCGTATGTGGTTTTATCGCCGCGCTTACATAAAATCACAAAAAATATTTACAGTTTCCGAATTTTCTAAATCCAGAATTGAATATCATCTTGGAACAGCAAAGCCGGTTATTGTTACCTATTCGGCGATACAACCGATGTTTCTTTCATACTGCGACAATGCCAAAAACATAAATAAAACGCAAACTATTGTGTTTGTCGGCAACATAAAAAAACACAA
>JAIRUC010000191.1 GCA_031254615.1 Treponema sp.
CTCCGGCATTGAAGTCTTCACCACAGCTGATGAAAAGGGCTGTAAATGTCAACGCCATTAACAGCGCCACAATCCATGAATATTTCTTCATATTATTTCCTCCAAAAATATTTCGGCTCCCATACGAGCGCCGGTTCTTTCTTTCTTCAAAACCTTGCATTAGAAGTTAAATCCCATAACTATCGGGAGATATACTCTGGGCTTGTCATCTACTTTTACATCAATGTTGCCGCCCTGGCCCCCGTTGATGTTGTTAAGGAACATTATACCTACCTGGAAATATCCGCCGCTTAATCCTGTTTTCAGATACGGGTTAACCCAGAAGCCGTAATCCATGTCCGCATCGCTGTTGGCTTTGTTAAATGATCCGCCAATATCCAAACAGACTTTTCCAACTGGTGTTACATATGTAGGCATTACGTTTGCTGTTATGAACATGCCGCCGGCGTCAGTCATATCTAAGTCACAGCCGGCACGGAACTTAACTCCGAAGTCGCCCATGCCAAAATGTACCGCCGCGCCTACGCTGATAGGTGCAAGATCATCCGCGCCTTTCCACAGGTCTGTTGAACCGCCGACCTGGAATTGAAGCCCGTCTACCAATGCACCAGAATAGAATGATAACGCTATCTTGCCAAGCTTTCCTACTTCAAAGGAATCGGCAAAATAATTCTCTCCGGAACCAATCCACGCAAAAGCAACTTTTCCTACGTCGGCAATGTTATAACCGGCTGTCAGCTGGAGGCTTCCCGGATATATGGTCTCAAGTTCTGATTTTCGCGTAACAGCAGCGTTATGATGTCTCGGCCAGCCTGTGGGCTGTCCTGTAGGAATTACGAGGTTAAGGTCAAGACCCGGTACCAGATAGAATGAAAGAGCCGCGCCAAATGTGTCCCAGTTTCCGGGGAATATGTTGCGCCAGTAATCCCAGTTATGAACCGTCAAGAATGATTCAGAACCCTGATGAAAAGCCCAAGAAGTAAGCTGTCCGGTTTCAAACATACCGTCGGCATCCTGACCAAGGAACACTCTCATTTGAGGTATCGGTTTCCACCACACAAAAACTCTGTGCCAGCGGAAATCGCTTTCGACAATATCCTGGCCTCTAAGCCTGAACATGCCGCCTAACGTACCGTCGTCATTATTTCCGGATAAAGCAATCCATGCTGTTCCGAAAGAACCTGCCGTTGTCGGCTTGGGGAAGCCCCCGTCGTATCCAGGACCATGGTCGCCAAAGACTCCTTCGTACACATTAAGTCTTGATTCGATAGCTCCGGCAACACTTGTTTCTGCAAACACTGCGCCTGCAATTAAAGCGATCATCACTGAAATCGCAATCAGTTTTTTCATACAAACTCCTCCTGTTATAATTGCGTTAAGGAAGCAGTCAACGACCGCTTGTATCCTTACTTTCCCGCAACGGTCCCTGCTGAATTTATAAGAACGTTTAAATTCGACAAGACCTCACAAATGAAAGAAGTGATCAACGACCCCTATTTCTCCCACTTATACTATATTTATACACAATTGTTAGTTTTTTGTCAATTTTTTTTTTATTAAATAATGTCAAAATTCTTACCAAGTATTGTAACTTTCTCGTAGATAAATTGTTGATAAAGGCAATATTTGTAGTTAATTAACGAAAATAGTGGAAAATTACACCAGAAAACATAAAAAGAAACTATTAGCAGTGAATAGTTAACAGGTAATAGCGTTGTTGTTTGCGGGAGGAGCGTGTTTTAACTTTCGCTATATTTGCCTCTCTATCGATTGGTTTATTTTGTATTATACTGAAATATTCATTTTCAATAATTTTTCCAATTTATTAGCATCTGTAATATCTTGGTCTCTTCCTGCTGCTCTTTTATTTATTATTAAATCATTTATTGAAATCAAATTTATTTTTATATTATGAATATTTAATATATTTTTTCGTTTATAACATTCCTCCATTATTATACCACTTGCTTCTTTAAGAACATCTATTTGTATTGGCGAAACGCCCATCCTTATAAAAGAATCTTTATCTTTTTTAAATTCTTCTATATCAATTGGCGGCGCACCAAATTCTTCTAATGCTTTTTTTAATTTATCAATATTTTTATCATTTGATGATATTAAAAAATCAATATCTTTTGTTAATCTGGGATTTCCGTATATTGATACAGCCCATCCTCCAATAAGTAAATATTCCACATCATTTGAATTTAAGAATTGTATAAATTCTTTGAAGTCTTCCGGTAGTTGCCTCTCTTCCATAAAAACACTCCCTTAAAAAAGTTATCGTTTCTATTTTCTCTTCTACAGAAGCATTTGCCCAATAAAAATCGTCCATTTTATCAATATCTTCCTGTTTTGCTATAACAATTTTAGTTCGATCCATCCTTTTTTCCATTTTTATGATCCCTTTCTTTCAATGTTTTTTTCAAACTCCATTAAATTCATAGGATATATCATACCTTAGATATAGCGCAAAGTCAATGCCCTGTCAAGAAAACACCCAGTTAATTGAATTTTAAATTTACTGTTTATAACATCTTTAAATTCTTTTTTAACATTAAAAATGTTAGATAAACTTTGTTAATCTCAAATGCTCATCTGAACATTCACTCTCGTATACGATTTAAATTGCTTCTCTTTTTTGTTAAACAAAAAAGCAAAATAACGAAGAGTAGGTTCATTTAAACTATCAGATTTCATTAAACATTTTTTTATAACTCTTAACGGATACATAATATACATTATTCTCTCATCATTATCAGTGCCATATACCGCAATTCTTTCTATAATTTCCTGCTTATTCTTTTCACAATCTAATCTGTCTATATGCATATCCCAATAAAATCATAATTACAATAGAATTTCCCATCTGCATCCTGTTCCGTTCTTCTTGACTATTTCGGGCATTTTGGCAATACTGAATTTATGAAATTGAAATATTTATCTATATTAGCCGCGGCGTTGCTGCTTAGTGTTTGTTCTACTTCACAAAAAATAAAAGATGAACCTTTTACGGTCGATTTAAATTCACCTAAAATTCCGGCGGGCACATTGGAAATACAATTCGAAAAATTAATGAATATCGGAGACCTTCGGCAGGTCGATGTTACTATCGAATATTACCCGGTGGAAGATGCTGTCTGCCTGCAATTCAGACTCGACTTTATGACATACTATCAATTCTGGAGCAGGGACGGCCGCGCCGCTTATATGAGCGCGCTTGAACAATACAAAGAAGATTATGCCGCGCGGACTTTGAGTTCAAAGACCAGCAAAAAAACAAAACGCCAGTACGGCAAAATTGATGGTTATGTGATATGGCAGGCTTTCGCTTATTCTGTCAGGGCAAAAGCCAATACCGATATTGAACTTGGGTATTATATGAGGGATGTTTCACAAAACAGAGCGTCGTTTTTCACTTTGTTTCAGCGGGAAGCGGTCTTTATAGATGAAATGTCAAAAAAAGAAAAAAGAGAAACCACAAATATTACAATGTATTTAACAAGGTCAAAGGCGGATGATTTGGCGGAGTTTTTTGATCAGGATTTTTTAAGAAGCCTTTCCGGCAGTCAATTTGATGATTACGGCGTAACTCCGGGACTTGATGAATATTGAGGAGCAGTTAACAGTTAATAGTGAACAGTGTTGTTGTTTACGGACGTGGGGAGCTTCAACCTTTCTTTTTTTGTATGAAAGAGGTAATTTATGGATTCATGCATGGCGTTAGTTGAAAGTTTTAAAAAAGAGATGGCAAAGCGCGTCATCGGGCAGCATGAAATGATAGACGGGCTTCTTGCGGGGCTTATTGCGGGCGGGCATGTTCTGCTGGAAGGCGTGCCGGGATTGGCAAAAACGTTAGCTGTAAAGAGTCTTGCGGAAATTACGGGGCTGGATTTTAAAAGAATTCAGTTTACGCCCGATCTTCTGCCCGCGGATTTAACAGGGACGCTTGTCTGGGAGCAGGCAAGCGGCAATTTTTCCGTGCGCCGCGGCCCGATTTTTGCGAATGTGATTCTTGCGGACGAGATTAACCGCGCGCCGGCAAAAGTACAGTCTGCCCTGCTTGAAGCAATGGAAGAAAAGCAGGTAACAATCGGGGAAACAAGTTACGCTCTGCCCAATCCTTTTTTTGTACTTGCAACGGAAAACCCAATTGAACATGAGGGGACTTATTCCCTGCCTGAAGCGGAGCTGGACCGTTTTTTGATGAAACTGCTTGTCGTTTATCCCAAGCCTGTTGAAGAGCTTGATATTGTAAAAAACAGCGCGCCATTTAGCGCGAACGCGCCTTTTAGCGCGAACGCGCCTTTTTCCGCTTCTTCGTCAAAGACGCGGCAAGAGGCGCTTTCTCCGGTGCTGAATACCGAAGCGCTTAAACTTTTGCGTAACACGGCGGATTCAATTCATATTGACGAGGAAATCAACAAGTACATTGTGTCAATTGTAACCGCTACCCGACCCGTCTCTAAATCCACGGACGGGGTTTACCGTTATATGTCATTCGGCGCTTCTCCACGCGCGTCAATTGCTTTGTACCGCTGCTGCAGGATTTACGCAATGCTGGAAGGACGGACTTTTGTCACTCCCGAAGATGTTAAAAATGCGGCTCTACCTGTTCTGCGCCATAGAATTGTTCTGTCTTACGAGGCGGAAGCCGAAGGAATGGACGCGGACGCGGTTATTGCAAGAATTCTTAACCACGTTCCTGTCCCATAAAAACGGAAACAGCGCATGGAAACAAGCGAGCTTCTGCGCAATATTACTACCCTTCCCATAATTTCAAGCGGCTTGGCGGAAGAAATGCTTGCGGGAAATTTCCGCTCTGTTTTTAAAGGGCAAGGAATGGAATTTGACGAAGCGCGTCATTACGAGCCGGGTGATGACATTCGTTCCATCGACTGGAATGCAAGCGCGCGCTTTGGCACTCCGTTTGTAAAAATGTACCGCGAAGAACGTGAGCTGACAATTTTAACTTTATTGGATATTTCGCCGTCTATGCATCGCGGCGCGGCGCGTGGCGCCGCGTACGCGAACTACGTTCGCGAAGAGTCCGGCGGCAAAATTCTTCATGGCAGAAGTATCAGTCCTTATGAGCAGGGACTTATCTGTGCGGCGTTAATCGCTTTTTCCGCCGAACACACCGATCAGCAGGCAGGGGCTTTTTTCTTTGACAGCAAGATCGAAAAAGTTTTTCCGCCGCACAAGGGACGGCGGCACATAATGGCGTTAATAATGGCCGCCCTTCGCTATCAAAATAAAATTCCGCCGCGCAAGGACAAGCACGGCAGTAACATTGCAGCAGCCCTTGCCGGCGCGCAGCGTCTTTTAAAAAAGCGTTCTCTTGTTGTTGTAATTTCGGATTTTTTCAGCATCAACTGGGAGCAGGAAATGGCAGCCCTTTGCCGCAAGCACGACGTTATCGCGCTGCGGATTGTTGATCCGCCCGATCTCCCCTGGCAGGGACTGATAACATTGGAAGACCCCGAAACCGGCGTGCGTATTGAAGCGCCTGCGGGAACGGAGTCTTTCAGAGAGAGCTGGTCCGGGTGGCACAAAGAACGTTCAGGGCACTGGGAAAATCTTTGCCGGCGCAGCGGTGCGTCTTTTTTGGAACTTACGACAGAAGCGGACGCGCCTTCTTCATTGTTAAGATTTTTCGGTTCTCGCGGATTTGGCACGCGCATTTTTAACGCCGGACACAGGTACAAAAAATGAAAAGATATGCGGCTGCCGCTGTTTTTATTTTTATATTTGCCGTCTCTTACGCGCAAAATAACGGGGCAATATTAATGCCAAAGGTTGTCTACGCAGGAGACCCGGCAATTCTTGTTCTGCCCCTGCCGGCATCAATTTCAAATTCGGAAGATGTTATCCTTACTTCGCTGTCGCCTAACATTCCAAAGGACGACAACATTGACTTTCACCGTATCGTGCTGGAACGCCGCGTTACGGGAAGCAGGCTTTTAATTGAATTTACCGCGTTTGTTCCCGGGTTTTTGAAACTGCCCGTAATCGAAATAGGCGGCGAATACTTCACCGGCTTGTCCGTGACAATCAATTCCGTTATTGATACGCGCCTGCCTTTGGAACTTTCGGGACACGCTTCTTCGCTGGCAATGCCGGGAACAGCGGTGATGCTTTACGGAACTATGGCGGCGATTGTTTTTATTCTTCTTTTAATACTGTGGTTTATTATCAGGGGGCGCACTTTTTTAAAAATATGGACGGAAAAATGGAAACGCCGCCGTCTTTTTACCTTCACAAAAAATATGGAAAAACGCCTTCAAAAAGCGTTGTTAAAAGGCGGGGACAAACGGGTCATTCTTGATAAAATCTCCGTTACATTCAGAGATTTTCTTTCTATTCTGACAGATGTAAACTGCCACACAATGACTGCCCGCGAATTTAAAAATCCGGCTTTTAACAACCTGCCTGCAAAAATAAAACCGGATGGCGCTTTTCTTGAGGACTTTTTCCGCCGCTGCGACAAGCTTCGTTTTTCCGGCGAGGATGTTAATGCGCATGACATATCCACCATGTTAGACGATATGTGTAATTATATTGAAATTCTGTATTTGCAGGAAAAAGAAAAACCCAGGGAGGATACAGCGGCGTGAATTTGGGATTTGACCGCCCTCTCGCGGCGGCAGCGGCATTTATCATTATTCCTCTTGCCTGTTATATTCTTTCGCGGCTGAAAAATCCGTTTGTAGTGTTTGTTCCTCTTGGCGCACCCGGCGGCGTCCCCTTCAAATCGTCCCAAATGGGCGGTCTTGTAAAATTACTGAAAGTGCTGGAAGTGTTGGGCATTTTTCTGCTTTTTCTGAGCGCGGCCGGACCTGTAACAAAAAAGACGGAAACTGTCTGGCTTAACCGCGGAGCGGACATTATTTTTGTGTTAGACGTAAGTCCGTCTATGGCCGCGTTGGACATGGACGGGAAAAGCCGCTTTACCACAGCAAAAGCTTTAATTACCGAATTTGCGGACAAGCGGCCTTCCGATAACATTGGGCTTGCGGCGGTGGGCACTGACGCCGTTCTGCTTTTGCCGCCTGCCACAGACAGGGAAGCTCTGTATCTGCGGCTGGAACAACTGCGCATCGGCGAATTGGGCGAAGACACCGCGCTTGGAATGGGTCTTGCCGTCGCCGCGTATCATCTTGATAAATCAAAAGCGAAGCGCAAAACAGCGGTTCTTATTACAGACGGCGAAAACAACGCCGGCATGGTTCATCCCGAAACAGCCGCAGCAATGTTACGCGAAATTGGAGCATCGCTTTGGGTAATCGGTGTCGGAACGGCAGGCGAAGTGCCTATAGATTATCTTGATCCTTTTACAAAAGTACGGCGCACCGGCCTGTTCGACTCGCGCTATGACACCGAAAGCCTGCGCCGCCTGAGCCTTGCCGGAGGAGGAACATTTATTTTCGCGCCTACCGCAAACAGTTTTGCCTCCGCTTTTTCAAAGTTGGACGAAGGCGAAATAACAGTGCAAATATCCCGCCTGATAAACAAAAGGCATAAAGTTTCAGTTTACTTTTTAATTCCCGCCATACTGCTTGCGGCGGCGGTTTGGATAAGCAGGCGGCTGTTATACAAATTTAACTCAAGCGAAGAACTTGGCAAAAAAATGAAAGCGTCCGCCGTCTTTTTCTTTTTATTCGCCGTATTTGCTGTTGCCGCTGTTCTAAACCCAAAATGGGGAACGCAGCTGGCGGTCTGGGAATACCGCCGGGGACTGGACACGGTCTTCGCGATTGACGTATCGCGCAGCATGGACATCCGTGACGCGCAAACGGGCGTCTCCCGGTCGCGCCTTGAACGCGGTGTGTTAATCGCAAGGGAAACTGTCAAGGCTGTTCCGGGCGCGCGCTTTGCCGCCGCAATCGGCAGAAGCAAGGGCTATTTGACAGTTCCGCTGACATGGGACAACGAAGCCGCGTTAAGTTTTTTTCAAGTCCTTAACGCGGATACAATGACCGGCAGAAGCACCAATCTGGAAGCGCTGGTAGAAGCGGCGGCGGACGCTTTTCAGGAATCGTCTCCCGCAAAAAAAGTGATTGTCCTTGTTTCAGACGGCGAATCGCTTGGCGGCATACTTGGAAACGCGCTTAGCAGGTGCATAAAAGAGGACATTATTGTAAATACCGTCGCTCTTGGCAGCGACACGGGACGGCCGATACCGAAGCCGGGCAACACGGAAGCGCCTGATATTATCAGCCGAAGGGACGCCGCCGTTATGCGAATGGCCGCCGAGAAGACGGGCGGTATTTACATTGACGGCAGCCGTGATGATGCCGCCGCTGTTCTTGCAAACCACCTGCTTTCCGTTTCGCAGCAGACAGGAGCGGGGCGCAGTCATCCGGAGCCAAAAGAACGGCGGACATTATTTATAATCCTTACTATTATCGCTTACGGTATTTCTAAATTTATCCCCCTGCTTCCGCGTTTTCCGCTTGCGCCGCTGGCCGCAATTATTTTCATTTTTACGTCATGCTCGGAAGGAAAACTATTGTTACTTGAAGCGAATTACCTGCAAACACGCGGCAGATACGATGAAGCGCTCCTGCGTTATCTGAAAGCGCAGGAATATGAAGACGCCGCTCCGTACGCGGAGTACGGGCTTGGTCTGACATTTTACCTCCTCGACGAAAGCAAAGCCGCGTTAAAAAGTTTTGACAACTCACAAAAAATACTGGAAAGCTTGTCCGAAACCGAACACCGCGAGCTTCGTTTCAGAAACAGTTACAATTCCGGAATAATATTTTTTGAGGAGGGCGATTACAAATCTGCGGCTGCCGCTTTTAAAGACGCTCTTCGCGCGGACGGGCGAAAAATAGAGGCGAAGCGCAATCTTGAGTTAAGCCTTATGTCCGCCGCAAGGCAGGCAAACGAAAACAACTCAAACGAAGGGCGCCAGGAAAATGAAATCAGGGAGCTGCTTTTCGATTTTATCAGAGAGGAAGAACAGCGCCTGTGGAAAAGCCGCGAATGGGCGCCGGAAGAAAAATCGATGGGGGCGGATTATTAGTTACGCGAAATATTTAGATAAATTATTTATCTAAATAGAGGAGAAAAAATGCATAAGCACCATGAAGAATCAATAGTAAACATGGTAAATCATTATCGGGAAAATAAAGCGATAAAGGCGCTTTTTTTAATCGGCTCTGTTGCCACAGGGACTGAGCGCCCTGATTCTGACATCGATGCTGTAGCAATAGTCCCAATGGATTATTACGAACAGAAGAAAAACAATGAAGGGCTGGAAGAAACATACTTTGGCAAATGCACTTATGAAGGAGGTTATTTTAATATTCACTACATGACCCATGAAATATTAAAAGAACTTGCCGAAAAAGGAACAGAACCGATGCGCAACATGTTTTCCTGCGCAAAACCACTTTTCTGCGATGATCCTGACTTGCCGCAGTTGACAGCAAAAATCAACATATATCCAAAAAACGAAGCTGCCCAAAAACAATTTAAATTTTACTGCACATTAAGAATGTTCTACAACTACTTCTGGAAAAGCTGCAAGCCGCAGGGTTATATGCGCCTCCATGTAGCGGACGGCATGATTTACAACCTTTACCGTTTAATCCTGTTAGAAAATGAAATTCTTTTTCCTTCCATGCGAAAACTTGAAGAATATACAGAACGCGCGCCCAACAAACCGGAAGACATAATAAAAAAATGCCGCCGCTTCATGCAGACCTTATCCGATGAAGATTGTCTTGCGATAATAGAAAGCTATGAATCCTGGACTTCATATGATTACCCAAAAGACCATCACGTTATCATGAATAATTTTGCCGATCCGTATGAGTGGCAGTGACAGCGTAACTATCATCTCTTTGCGCGGACTATCATCACATCGCCGAAGCCAAGGCGTTTTGCGAGGAAGTCGGCGGGGTTTTTTAAGACTGCTGGGGCAAAGCCTGCGGCAAGACCGCCCCATGTGTATACGGCTTGTGGCTTAAAGCCGCAGGTTTTTAACATTTTTAGCAAAGTGCCTTTTGAAAAGAGATAGAGATGATCAAATATCGCAGACCGCCAGCGGCTGCCAAAAAGACGCGCCTGAAAACCGCTGATATTGGGGGTGGTAATAAACACATAGCCGTCTTTTTTAAGGATACGGTGTGTTTCCAGAAAAAAAGAGCGCGGATCGTTTAAATGTTCAACAAGATGGGATGCAAGGATTACATCAAAGCTCTCTTTGGAAAAATTGTTTTCTTCCAGCGGAATGTTCCGCACATCAAGCCCCCGCTCTTTTTGGGCAAAGCCTGCGCAGGGAGAGATTTCCACTCCTGTTACGCGCCACCCGCGATCGCGAAGACAGGCAAGAAGCGCCCCTGTCGCGCAGCCAATGTCAAGAACAGAAGGCGCACCGCAGGTGTGCCCCGCACCGCAGGTGTGCCCCGCACCTATAGTGTGCCCTGCGTCCCCGGCGCGTAAAAAGACGGCCTTCTCTATTTTGTCAAAACCTGCGTCCTGTAAAGCTAGTTGCTGCAGTTTAAGAAAGGCGGCTTCATTTTCAATCTCGTAATTTAGATAGTCACTCCCAAAAATATTACTGTAACGCGCAATTATTTCTTCTTTTACTGGCTGGGGATTCCTCTGCACAAGACCGCATTTTTTACAGCGGACAAAATTAAATCCTTCGCACCCAAGGGCATGCTTAAAAACGATGCTGCCGCAGTTATTACAGGGAATTAACCCGCTTTTTACGCCGCCGGCCGGCATTGACCAGGTCTTCACAAGTTAATTTACAACCATGCGGCTGACATAATTGCGGGAATTGCCGTTTATGTCCTGCACAATAACTTCAAGGTTTACCTGTCCCCGGCTAAGAAAAACAATTGCCGCTTCATAAGCGGGAAAGTTTGAATAAACCTGTCTTGCCGGAACAAGACCGTTACGGAAAACCATTAAGACTCCGTCCCTTGCGGAAATAGCCTCAAAATTAAGAGAGCCGGCTTCGGCGCCGTTTATAGAACAGACAATGCGCTGAGGCGCAAACAAAGAGCCTCTTGGACTGGCTGTGGCGTTAGAATTAACTATTACCGTATAACGCCCCTGGCTTAAATTTCTCGATTGAACAGGAAGCCCCTGCGCATTGAGCAGCTCTACCGAAAGAATCTGCGGAGGACGGGTTTCCCTTTGGGGCGTTACGAGCATAGCGGGATTTATCCAGCTCCGTTCGCGCTTGTCATAAACCTGAAAGTAAAATCCGTTTTGCGACGACCAGCCCGAAATTCCGGAAACGGCGATTGGTTCCTGTTTTTGTACAGAAATAAGCGGTATGGTTTCATCATCAAGAGCGAAAGCACCGCCGCCGGGCACACCACCAGGTGAGTCATCCGCGTAACGGCTGTAAATGCTTATCAGGCCGTCTCCGTGATCAATTGCCGTCCATGCGCCAAGCGGAGACGGAAGCCGGGAAGCGGCATTGTTTCTGTTATGTGTAAATATTACTTCACCGCTTTCGGCTGCAAGTACCTGTGTATCCCCCTCGAAGACCATGCCAAGCACCGGTCTGCCTCTGTCATTGGAGCCAAAATTGCGTATCATTACGGCAGTTTCCGACGGCCAGTTCATGGCGGAAAGAAAACCGGTCAAAATAAAAAATAAAACCGTAATATAAATCACTCTGTTTCTGCAACGCATATTATTTTTCCTCCACGATAAAGGAAATTAATTTTGTTCCACCGCCGGCAATGATCATGCGGCCGTTCCTGCCAAGGAAAACATTATCGCTGTAAAAAGGGGCTCTTATAAAAACCGCACCGCCCGTATCACGTTTGAATCCTGAAATCGCAAGCCTGTTATCCTGCGGAAACCTTATACCGACAAGCTCTTTTCGCCTGCCCGCACGGGAGTTAATCAAAAAGAAAAAACCTTTGTCTCCCGAATTGTCAATAGCAGTTATTTCGCCGTCCAGAGGTATACTGAATCCCTGTCTGGATTTAATATTGTAACAGCCAAGCCCTTGTGCCCGCTCAAAAACAATGCGGCGGTCTTCATCCGTGAACGAAATTATTACAGGCCGCCTGAATCCTTCGCTTAGGAATTCATGGTAGACCACCTTGTAATCACCATTGCCGCCGAAATGCTCAAGGAGCAAAAATCGCTGTTGATCAATACCGCTTATTATGCCAATCTGCGAACCGTTACGGGAAATCGCGCATCCCAGAATCACCGAGTAACGTGAACCGCCGGGCTCAAAGTAAAAAATACGCTTTCCTTCGGCATCAAGAATCTCAACTACACCGTCAATTGAACCTGTCAGCACAAGTCCGCCGGCCGCGTCAATACAGGTAAGGGGCGCGCCGAATTCATAAGTCCAAAGAATATTGCCGTCTTTATCAATTTCAGATAACGCATTCTGTTCGCTGCCAAGAGTAAAAACCCTGTTATCCAGCAGAACAGGATAACCCCTTGGATTTTCAATATTCATCACCGTTTGGTCGTCTATATTTTTTATTTCGATAATTTCAGGTTCGGCGCTGTACTCGGTCCATAGATTTTCGCCAAGGTAAATTCCGCCTGTTTTTATATTGTTAATTGAAAAAAAGCCTGCCGCGTTCACATAACCAAAACGAACGCCAAGAGTAAACGGGAAAAGCCGCTCTTGCATCTGCCCCGCGCCGCCGACCGAAACCGGCGCATCGGACTCAAGCGAGCTTAACCATCCGGGCGCAAGAATCGTCTCGCGGGGGATTGGTCTTGCGGCAATAATAAAATAAGCGATAAAAAGCAAAAAGATGATCAGTACTCGGATTCTTTTTTTTTGCTGCGCCAAATTCCCCCCCACTGGCAAGAATCAGTATATAATATAAGAACCAAGGAGGCAAGCATGATCACTAATGAACAAATGGATGTTTTGTTTTCACAAGCCAGAAAAGCTGCACAGATGGCTTATGCCGTCTATTCAAAGTTTCGCGTAGGCGCGGCGCTGCTATGCGAAGACGGAAGTATTGTTACGGGAGTAAATGTAGAAAACCGTTCTTTCGGCCTTACTGTCTGCGCGGAACGGAACGCGGTATTCACGGGTGTCGGACAGGGCAAACGCAAATTTACCGCGCTGGCAATTTCGACGCCGGATTCCGTCGAACCTGTGGGCCCGTGCGGAGCCTGCCGTCAGGTATTAAGCGAGTTTATGCCGCCGGATGCCCCGGTACGTTTTGCTGGCAGCGGCCAGGACAAGGTCGATTCTACTATTGGAGAGTTACTGCCCTACGATTCTTTGTACGACTTGGCAGACAAGTGAGGGGTTCAGTGCAGTAACTGGCAAATAATTGAATATCTTGACATTTGTTGCTATATGGTGGTATAATTCGCCTTATGATAGATGACGATATCCTTACCCTTGAAGAAGTTGCCAAATTTCTTCGGGTGTCCGAGCGTACGGTTTATGACTGCGCTCAAAAAGGGGAAATTCCGGCAGGAAAAATCAGGGCTTCGTGGCGTTTTAAAAAATCCGAAATTGATAAATGGGTCAACGACAAGCTGTCATCCGGCAGTTTAAATCCGACGACCAATTCAATTCATGCTGAATCTCTTCTTTCTTTGCACCGGATACTTTTTCTTAATCATTCAAGCAAGCGTGACGCGCTTCTTGCTTTGACGGAAAATCTCGCTGCCGCTCCGCAGATAAAGAACGGGCAGGAACTGGCAGTTGAAATACTTAAACGCGAAGAATTGATGAGTACGGCTATCGGCTGCGGAATAGCGATTCCCCATGTACGCCTTCCGTCGGTAACAGACCTTGTTGTCTCTGTCGGAATAAGCCGCACAGAAATAATCGGCTTCCACCCGTTAGACGACGAGCCCGTGCGGCTGGTTTTTATGATTGCCGCCGCCCAAAACCAGCACGCCTATTATCTGCAAACCCTTTCATGGTTCAGCGCACGGCTTAAAAACAAAGATTTACGCGACTCACTGCTGCAGGCGCAGACCACGCAAGAAGTGTACGATTTACTGATAGCGTAAATTTCCCAGAAGACCTCACGCAAAGGCGCTAAGACGCAAAGGGCGCAAAGTTTTCGTATGCAATCTTATCGTCTTTCAACTTATATTATTTTTATTAACTATGAAAATAAAAAAAAGAATGATGGAAGACATGCAGCTAGATAGTTACGCGCAAACCTTTGCGTCCTTGGCGTCTTTGCGCCTTTGCGTGAGACTCTTATCAGAAAATTCATTCAAAAATTATACCGAACCAGTTTTTGGGATCGGCTTGTTCCTTATCGATCAAGCCGATATCGACATTTGCCGTGGTTTCGGCGACGAGCCAGTTTGTTTCGTATGCTTCAAAGCGCGCGCCTGCGCCGGAAACATCCGCAAGACCCATAGCGTGGCTGTACTGTGGGGAAATCATCATTGCGGCGCGAATGTCCGCGTAGTTAAGAATTATCGCCCAGAGCATTGCACGGCTGTCGCAGTCGCCGCCGCCGTTGGCAGCTGTGCTGACCAAATTCAAAAAATCGCTGCCTTCAAAATTTCTTTCGTATTTGAAACCCTGTACAAAAGTAAGCGCTTTCTGGGCAAATGCTCTTTTCGCCTCACCGGTTGCCGCGCCTCGTCCCCATTTTCGTATAAGAGCGGAAGCGATATTTTCTATTCTGGTATAGGAGTCACGGTAAATTGCTCTGTAATAACGAAGCCACGCCTGCTGCCATGCCGGAGTATCAGCATAGGTTGTTAAAATTACGAATTCACGTTCAATTAAAACCTGCGCGGCTTCGGCATCGTTTTTACAGACAGCGGCTGTTACTCCGCTTGCGGCGATAGGGATAATTATCTGCTGACCGCGCGGGTAACTGTACTCCGTTATCGGACCGGGATAAAGTTTTTCCGCCTGCGAGGGCGCGATTGAATCCAGCGCGGAAAAATGAAACAAATTCAAATCGCTCTTGGCTGCAGGTCCGTAAGCGAGAGAAAGCAGCAACGGCGGACGGCGGCCTTTGACTCCGGCAAGTTCAACACACAATCCCCACCCGCTTAAATTATCACCAAAGTTCAATTCCAAAACAGCCGCCTGCTTTCCGTGATATCTAAAATAATCAATTTCGCCGCGGTTTTCCAGTCTTTTACTTACATCTTCTGCCATCTCTTTTATGTTCGCATAAGCTCCGTTGTACACGATTATGTCAAACATCGCGCCTTCCGGCCCGGTAAAGGAAAATCTGTCTTTGCCGTCCCCTTCCGTATATTCATAGTATTCGGGAAGGTCCAGCCAGAAACCCCATGTTGGGGAATATAACCCTTCGGCAAAAACAAAAGCCGGGATAAATAACAGTAATAAAAACAATCTTTTCATGTTAATATTATCGGAGTGAAAAACTTGAAAATTCTACATGAAGATGATTATTGCCTTGTAATTGACAAACCCGCCGGGCTCGCTGTTCAGGGCGGACAGGGGGTTAAATCGTCCGTGGACAGGATTCTGGCGGAAATGCGTACTCCCCCGCCGCTGTTGGTACACAGGCTGGACAAAGACACGTCGGGGGTGCTTCTGACCGCAAAAACAAAGGAAGCCGCCGCCTTTTTTTCCCGGCTTTTGGGAGCGGACAGGCAGGCTGTTAACAGGCAAGCAGTTAAGCAGTACATTGCGGTCTGCGCGGGAGGCCCCGTAAAAAAAGAGGGAATTATCACGCAGGATTTAATGATACGAGACTCTTTAAAAAAATCGGAAACAAAGTACAAGGTTTTAAAAAGCGGAGAATTTTCCGTTCTGGAACTTGAGCTTGGCACAGGGAGAATGCATCAAATCCGCCGCCACCTTGCGCTGAACGGGTGTCCGGTACTTGGTGATGATAAATACGGCGATTTTGCGCTGAACAAAAGACTGCACAAAGAGATGGGGCTTAAACACCTGCTTTTACATTCGTCGCGGCTTGTGATTAATGGCGAATTTCAACTGGATGTAAAAGCAGACACGCCCGATTATTTTACTTCTTTCTTCTAAAGACGCGGTAATTGATATTCGGGAAAATATTGTGGCGTCGTTCAAGGGTCGTCAGCCATTCGGTACTGATGTAATTGCTGCCTAAGGCTTCGTATATCGTGGTAAAGTTGCGAAGCGCGTTTTCCGCGTTGTTACGCGCAAATTCGGTAGACTCCTGCCTTTGCAGAAGATACGGCCAGTCGGAAGACTGAGCAAGCAGTATCTCGCGGGCCGCCTGATTCAGGGCGCGCTCTTTAAGACCCGTATCGTCGGGAAAGCGTTCGGCCAGCTCCGTCATTCTTTCCATTGAGCGCATAAGGTGACGGTATATCCAGTCGTTGGAAGTGTCCAGCCACGTTTCGGCATAGCCGTTCTCACCCCACGAAGAAAATTCGGGAGCGACAATCTGAAGCGAATTCAGCTTTTGATTGAAAATATATGAACTGGGAGTAACAAATTTTAAATCCCGATAGCCGGCAGCCATGCGGAAAAGTGATTCTATAAATTGGGGCCCTTCGTGCCACAAACTGCCAAAACAGCCGGCGTTGTTCGCATACAGGCTTATCGGTGCTTCTTCCATGTGTTTGGACGCTTCTTCAAGACGGGCGATTGTGTTTTCCAAAAACGACCTTGTATGCTCAATTATCCTGTCGGATGCCGCCTGCGGATTGTAAACCGTATCGGTCCCCGCGCCGTTTGCGTTATACACACGCGCCCAATACCTGTACCCTGTCTTGTGCCTCTCCCCTTCCGAATTCAAAAACGGACTGACAATTTCCGGCGGAAGTTCGTATCCAACGTCACGGCTGCTATCCATGTACAATTCATCGTCTGCTATTTTTTCAATTTCCCGTACAGCGTAAAAATCCCTTGCAAGAACAAAAGTGCCGTTAGGTGTTTTTACGGGGAAAAAACTTCCCTTTTCCGGCAAGGGCTTTCCGTATAGCAAACCGTGACTGTCCACGATTGTATATGTAAAGTTGTAGTCCCTTAAATACGGTTCTATTGCCGAAGTCCAGCCAAGAGCGGGAAGCCAGAACCCCTGCGGACTGTTCCCAAAATGGCGGCGGTAACCGGAAGCCGGTATTTCCATCTGCGCCTGCAATGTTTCCGCGTTATGAGCAATAAAAGGGAAAAACGCGTTGGTCGCGCTGCTTGCAAGAATTTCGACTTTTCCCCTGCGCCGGTAAAAATCAAACGCTTTAAGGATATTTTTATTGTAGCGCTCGGTATAGGCAATTCTTCTGTCCAGCAAGCTGTTGTAGTGCATCTGCGCCAGCTTGTTAATTTCGGCATAACCCGCAGTACGCTCTATTTCCTGCTTGCCGAATTCAATTTGTTTGTCCGTATAATACAGATATTTATTTTGCAGATGTTCGTCGTTAAGCAGGAACATAAGAATCGGAGAGACGGCAAGGCCAAGGCAGAAAGGAACGTGATCGCTTTCGAGCCTGTCCAAAACGCTAAGAAGGGGCAGCAAAGTTTCCGAGACATATTCAAAAAAGCGGCCTTCTTCCCCCATCTGGGACAAATTGTCATCCTTGCGGTGTTCTCTGACAAACGGAACATGGGCTTCAAGAACAAAAGAGATCGCGTAACTGTTGTCCATATTACTGCCTTTTCACCCTGGATTCGCGATCCGTGCTGTTAGTTGTCGAGAAATCCCGCACTCCGGAAAGACGTACAAAGGGGTTGTCATCTGTGCAAAAGTTTCCGTTTTTTTCAATCAGACGCGGCATATTGAAAGGCTGAGACACCGCAATCTGCAGCTCCGCCTCGCCGCGGATTACGCTAAGCTTAATAACATAGCGGCCTTCCGTCTGCGGTGAATGTTCGGCAAAGCCCAAATATCTGGCGTTATCGTCCTTATCGATTGAAACAGTAAACGAATTTTCCTTGGATTTTTGGATATCTTCCCCGTCGATTAGCGGAATTAGCCTTATACAATACCCTTTAAAATCAGCCGCGTTCTCATGCATCTCCCTGTCATGGCTTTTAATTTCCCAAAAAACATAAGCCCAAAGCGGGTCACGGATTATTACTTCGATAAAGGAGATATTGTACTGCTTGGGCAGGACGACAGACTCCGTATATGACGGAATGATCTGTATCTCCTCTTCCTCTTTTGGCGCGCTCAGATAAGCGCTTTCCAGCAGCAACTCTTCTATTATGAAGATTCTTTCCAGCCCGGGAGGAATATCAATGCCAAAATCTTCGGCCAGTTTAACCAGTTCCGTAGTACTCAAACTTTCCAGCCATGAGCGGGAAAATTGACCGTTAGACGTATTATCCATATTTTTATATATTGTGGGGAAAATAGGGAATTAAGTCAATGAGTCTTCTTTATAAGATAGCGGTGCAAAAAAATCTCAAAAAAAATAAAGGTCTTGAAAAAGCGATCCAAATCTTCTCACTTTTCTCTAAATATCCCGAATTTGTTGTTCGGAAAGCCCAGTGACTGCTTGTATTTGTTCTGATGATAAACCCAGCGCTTTCATTTTTTGAGTATATTCCAAACTTGTTTCTAATCGTCCCTGATGAACGCCCTGTTGCAAACCTTGCTGAATGCCTTGCCGCTTGGCATGGACCATATCGCTTTGGTGGTCTAGTTCGTATTTCAATTCACTGGTAACCCTGGCATATTCTCTTTCATCATCAGTGATGTTAAATAATGCACTTGCCGCCATCGCTATTCCTCCCTCGTGGTTTACTATCTCTGTAATTTTCTCACTTTTCCCCTTGTCTGTCAAATATTCAAAAAACGCTGCCCACGCTTCCGCTCCGCTCATCTCGTCTGCGGATTTCTCGATCACCTTTGCGGCCTTTACCAATTCCATGATTATTATCCTCGTTTTCCCGTTCAGAGATACTCTGTTGATAGGATCGTAATACTCAATCCGTTCCAGTTCGTCGGCTTTTGGGTACAAAGACATCTCGATGTTGACCAGTTCCCCGCTTTGGGTTTTGCAGGAAATATCAAATCTGATGTTCCGCTGTCCGATTCCGTCAACGGGCGGCTCGTTGGCCTGGATTGTTTCCACCGAAACTTGTTTTTCGATGAGAGCGGAAATGAGGCTGGACAGCGCGCCTTTGGATTCGGCGTTATCGCGCGTAAATACAGCTTTGAAGACGTTATCGTAGCGGATGTCCAGGATTGGCTTGTCATCACGAAAGACGAAGGGTTTCTGCCCGCACTGAGCAGAATTTTGAAAATTAGTTTGCATAGTTCAACTCCTAAAAAAGATTGATACATATATATAGGCTCGTACTATGCGATTTGCTTTACTATTTTATGATAACTGTATGCTTGAAGCTTTATACCAACATGCGCACAGAGGCGGGGCGCGCACCGTAAAAACTTTGGAGGAGCCTGCTACGGAGCCCGCTGCGCTGTCTCCTCCGCAGAGAACGCCAAAGATGTTTTTCCGGCACGCGCCCCGCCTCTGTGCGCTGACGATATATTTCAGCATACATTTCTGACGGCGTAGAGGAATTGGCAGCTCGTGGGGGCAAATTTAACTGGCAGAGCTTTCCGCCGCCGCCGATTCGACAATAGCAAATCTGGTTGAGTATTTTGGGAGGCATATAATTCTTTTTCAACATCTATTTCGTCATAGTTCATTTGTATCTGCAAACCTATGCTTGTATGCGCTTTGTGCTATAACAATTTCCATTACTTTTTTAAGTATACCATATATTCAAAATGCATTTGTTGAAATAATTAAGCAAATGACACCTATTGATGCTCATAATATAAGAGATATTTTAAATGCGAAAACTCTTCCTATTTGTCAATTACAACAAAAAAGCAATGTAAATGAAGAAGGGTATAATATAATTTATGATTTACTGTATTGGCTTCCATCTAAGAATGAAGAAGATTGGCAACAAAATTCGATTTCATTAGTTAATCTTCAAAGGCTAGGGTTGATTCAGTACGGTTTTGATACCTATTTAATTGATGATATTCAATATAAGCATTATGATAATTCTAACCTCATTAAAGCATTAAAAAATAATAATCAGAACATTGAATTAAAAAAGGGAGTAGTTGAGATTACTCCTTATGGAAGGCAATTTAAAATTGCTTGCTTGTAGTAAACGGGGAGAATGGTAGCTGGTGGTAACTTGGAGTTGGTGTTTGTGGGCTTTGCGTTTTATTATCAAGCTTTGCTTACATTCAACAACCCTACTCCCCATATAAATAAAGGGCTTGAAAAAGCAGGAGAAATAGTTGATATTTTAAGTATATTGAATTGCAGGAGGTAAACATGGGTGACTTTTGGACAGAAAAACAGAAACAAGATATAGCCTATTTTAATGAGAATATTGAAACATGGGCGAATAACCCGCTTTACAGGCTGAAATTCGTTATTATTTCGGGGAAGGAATTAAAAGGAATATACGATACATTTGAAGCGGCTCTGGGTGCTGCGGCACTGAATTACAACAGCGGCGAATATATTATTCAACATGTTTTACCTGAAAATGAGACAGTTAATTTTCTTTCGCCTGCTTTGGCTTTGGCATAAAAGATGGCTATATTCAACGAACAATCATTTAACGTAAAGGTTAATCCGCCGCCGCCAGAAGGCATGCATTTCGCGGTAGAATTTTCACCGCTTCCATTATTCCAATCGGGATTTAATTTATTAGTTGAAATTTCTACCGCAAGTATCTTTAAAAACCCGCCTTTGAATATACCGCTTTCTACGATTACGGTAATGGCGCATTTTGATACAGGGGCAAGTTATACATCCATAGATATTGAATTAGCAAAACACCTGAAGCTTCTTGCAATAGGACAATCGGAAAGCCATACCGCTTCAGGACTGCAAGTTATGCCCAATTTTGCAGTTGACATTAGTTTTCCTGCGGCAAGATTATCACCATTTTATAATCTGCGTATAGGTTCATGTAAACTTGGCTTTGATCTTGAAAATAACATGAAATCCCCCAAATCACAAAATATGGGTGTTCTTATCGGCAGAGATATAATGTCCCGATGGAATATAGTTTGGAATGGGCCTACATCTACTGTTATTATTAGTGATTAAAAAAATAATGCACTAATTTCACCTAACGATATTAGCAAAATATATGCCTGACATTTGTAGGGCGCATAGGGAAGAATTGTATGTCGTGGTAGCAAATGTTTACGTTATGGCTTGTGCGCATATGTCTTAAAGGGTGTTAGTCATTGTTGCATTACATACTTTTTATTAAAGCTTGAAGTCGTTCAGGAGATAAAAAGACTCCCTGTTTCCCGGTATCTTTACCAAAAAAATCTAATTTTCTTTTAAAATTATATTCTTCTTCATACAAATCAGTATATGTAATATAAAGTGTTACGTTCTTTAGAAAATTCCTAAATTTTTGCCTTGTTTCATCGTTTTTTGGAGTTATACATATTAAGTATAATTTTTCATTGGCACTGATTACAAGAATGTCCGGTTTCCTGCGAACTATCTCATGAAATACCTCATGCTTTAACTCTTCTGGTAGCAAATCATACAGGGTTTCTGCTTTTGACCCATCATCACAAGTACAAGTAAAATCTTTTATTTTTGCCGGGCCTAAGCCATTGTTTTCAATATTAACAGAAATAAAATTATCATTATCAGTTAGATATATTGAACAAATTGGTTTTATGCTTTTTTTGTTATATTCCACCTGCTTTTTTTTTTTTTTTACAGCAATGATCACTGAAATTGAGCTTACGAATACTGCTGATACTGCTGTTATTGTTAATATCATTTGAAAAATCATAATTCCTCCTTTCTTTCTGAAAGCTGTTCGGAAACATCGTATCCTTAATACACAGTTTCCGAACAATCCTAACCATTTTTATCCCTTCCCTATTCCCACACTGTCGGCACATCGTCAACCCAACGCCAATGGGTATTTGTCGTGCCGGGATTTGTTGCCGAATAGTAGTAACGAGTTGCATTTATTAGTGGTTCATTATTTGAAAAAATAGTTATGCCGTTCCATGCAGAAAGATTTACCCCACCATAAAAAACCGTGGCAATATTGGAGCAACCGTAAAAAGCATAATCTCCAATGCTGGTAACGCTGTCCGGTATGGTTATGCTAGTAAGGCCGGTGCAATAGCCAAAAGCAGAATCCCCAATGCTGGTAACGCTGTCTGGTATGGTTACGCTGGTAAGATAAGATCGGAGTTCATAACCTAAAGCCGAGTTGTAACACCACGTTATCGACAAAGCAGAACAGTCGGAAAAAGCATCAGACCCAATACTGGTAACGCTGTCTGGTATGGTTATGCTGGTAAGGCTGGTGCAACTCCGAAAAGCAGAATCCCCAATGCTGGTAACGCTGTCTGGTATGGTTATGCTGGCAAGGTTGCTACAATAGGAAAAAGCATAATTCCCAATGCTTGTAACGCTGTCACCTATGATTACGCTGGTAAGGTTGGTACATTCAAGAAAAGCATAATTCCCAATGCTGGTAACACTGTTGGGTATGGTTATACTTGTAAGGCCGCAATTATTAAAAACAAATTCCCCAATACTGGTAACGTTGTTCCCTATGATTACGCTGGTAAGATTGCTACAACCGTAAAACATAGAATTATGTCCAATACTGGTAACGCTGTTCCCTATAATTACACTGGTAAGATTGTTGCAATTTTGAAAATTATGATTAATGCTGGTAACACTATCAGGTATAATAACATTTGTTAGATACTCTGCGAAAGGTATAACAGAAGAATATACCGCTACCGGATTGTAATGCCACGTTATTGACAGATTTATGCAACCGGAAAAAGCATTATACCCAATACTGGTAACACTGTTTGGTATAGTTATGCTGGTAAGGCTGCTACAATCGCAAAAAGCCTGATCTCCAATACTGGTAACGCTGTCTGGTATGTTTAAACTAGCAAGGCTGGTACAACCTAGAAAAGCCCTACGCCCAATGCTGGTAACGCCGTTCCCTATTGTTACACTGGCAAGACCGGAGCAACCGGAAAAAGCCTCACCCCCAATGCTGGTAACGCTATTGCCTACGCTTACGCTGGTAAGGCTGGTACAATTGAAAAAAGCATAATCTCCAATGCTGGTAACGCTGTCCGGTATGGTTATGCTGGCAAGACTCTTGCAATATTGAAAAGCCCCACCCCCAATGCTGGTAACGCTGTTTGGTATGGTTATGCTGACAAGATTTGAGCATCTGGAAAAAGCATCATTCCCAATGCTGGTAACGCCATTCTCTATAGTTACGCTAGTAAGATTGGTGCAAACGCTAAAAGCCTCCTGACCAATGTTGATAACGCTATCCGGTATAATAACGTTTGTCAGAAAATCTCTGAATTGTGATGCTGTTAAAGCCGGATTGTAATGCCACGTTATCGACAGATCGGGACAGCTGTTAAAAGCCCAACCCCCAATGCTGGTAACGCTGTTTGGTATGGTTACGCTGGTAAGGCTAGTACAACCCTCAAAAGCACTATTTCCAATGCTGGTAACGCCATCTGGTATGGTTACGCTGGTAAGACTGATACAATCGAAAAAAGCATAATCTCCAATGCTGGTAACGCTGTCCGGTATGGTTACGCTGGCAAGACTGGTGCAATATTGAAAAGCCCCACCCCCAATGCTGGTAACGCCATTTGGTATGGTTACGCTGGTAAGGCTGGTACAATTGAAAAAAGCCTGATCTCCAATGCTGGTAACGCTGTTTGGTATGATTATGCTGGCAAGACTGGTGCAATAAAAAGCCCTAAACCCAATGCTGGTAACGCTCTCTGGTATGATTATATTGGCAAGGCTACTACAACTAGAAAAAGCTACAGCCCCAATACTGGTAATGCTCTCTGGTATAATAACGGTTGTTATATATCGGGAAAACTGCCACGGTTCTTCCAAGTAACCCACCCCATTAATTTTTAATGCCGGATTGTAATGCCATGTTACCGACAGATCGGGACAATAGGAGAAAGCACTACCCCCAACGTCGGTACCGCTGTCCGGTATGGTTATGCTGGTAAGGCTGGTACAACTACCAAACGCGCCGTCAATACTGGTAACGGTATTTGGCAGGATTATGCTGGTAAGTCGTCTGGCATTGTAAAAAGCATT
>JAIRUC010000202.1 GCA_031254615.1 Treponema sp.
GGCGGCGCCTCACTGGAACTGCTGGAAGGCAAGAAACTGCCGGGGATTGAGGTTTGCAGAGGGTAGGGGATTAGTAGTTAGTTATTAGTGGTTATTAGGGAGCGGGATTTACCTGCTCCCTGTTTTTTTCAAAATAGCATCATGTGAAGGCGCGAAGAACCATTTCTTACCTTCAAAGTAATAATGCCCACTTTATCTTTCTTGACTTATTATATAAAATATTGTATAAAATTATTTAGAATATTGTTTTTATTGTCGTTTTTTGGAAATATCAGGGGAAAATACGGAAAAACAGTCCTATTTCATTTTTACGCCGGAAAAGCCGGTGTATTAAGCAGAAGGAGAGATTAATATGTGTAAAATGATAGCGGAGCTTTTAAATAAAAAGTTTATACATACATTTGCCGTTATTTTCCTTGTTTTTTTTATAATTGGTTTTCAGTCCTGCGCGAGCGCCACTTCTGCAAGTAACGAGTGGGGGCAGGATTCCCCGCGCCAAGCCGCGGATGCGGATAGACTTTTAAGACAGGCGGAGACAGGTGACATCTATGAAGGATTTGCTCCGCCAAAAACGTCCACTATCGGCATTTTGAAACCGCAGGGTTCCTACCTTTCGCCGGCAGAGCAGTGGATTCCCGACATGATAAAAAGCGCCATGAACAATAATTTCAGGAAATTCGCTTCCGGACGAATAACGGTGATGAATATTACCGATGAGCAGGCTCTTGAAGCTGAAGTAAACAGATCCCTGAGCGGGTCGAACGATGAACTCAGCCTTACTTCCCGTTTGGCGGCCCGGTCGATTATGACTGGTAAGGTAACCAAGATACAGGGAGCTAACCGATTCAATATGGAATTTACCATTACCGATACGGAAACCCATGCGATTTTAGCCACTTACAGCCAAAATCATTCGGATATAGAACTGAGCGAGGGTGTCGCGGTAAACAAGGCAGTCGAAAGCCTTTTGAAAGACCTCAATGTAAGACTGAATGAGGCGGGGCGTTATGCGCTTTATGGCGCTTCCAACGAAGCCGATACCGCCCTCGCGAAAGGCTTAAGCGCGGCGGCATCCGGTCAGGGGCTTCAGGCAATGAACTATCTGTATAACGCTACCGCCTATAATTATACCGCGTCCCAGGCGTCAACAACTCTGGCAAGGGTACAAAACCAGAACGAGAAAGAGTTGCAGGGCGCGGGTTATATCGTAATGGATTTTTTTGAGCGTCAGGAACTTTGGCAGAGCCGTCTTGATGAGTTTAATGATTTTTACCTGTCTCATGCTCCGTTTGAGCTTTTTTATACTCCGCCTACGCCTACTGATATGAAAGGCTCGGGGGATAGCCGGACATACAACCTCAGTTTTAAAATCGGCCTCCGCTGGAATCAAACCCATATTTCCGCAATGGAAAAGGTTTTACAGGAATTTATACTCAGCGGTCTGTATTCAAATTCCCGGGAAGACATTCGACGTTGGGAATTAAAAGGTCTGCCTGATGATTCAAATCTTTTTAAGGGACCGAATAATTTCGTTTATGACCTGATTGTCAATGTTGAAAATGAACGGGGAGAGGTGATTACTTCCGGTCCCTTGAGCCTTAATGGATCCCTTTACCGGTATCAGAATAAAATCTATGCTTCCTGTACCCAAGTTGTTAACGCCTCTTTTCCAAATATCCATTATGACAGGGAACAGATAACCCCGCAGATATATATCCGTATTGTACGTATTAATGAAGTGGATATTAAGACTGTTGGCGAAAACGGTTTTACCAGAGTTACGCAGACTCAGGATGGGGAACTTCCGGCGGTTCAACGCAATAGTCTTCCCAATGGCTTAACGAGTATGCTGGAAAAAGAGCTTGCCGCGGTTAGAGAACAGGAACGGGCGCTGGCAAAAGAAGCGGAAAGACAAAGAATAAGCAGAGAAAAAGAGGTAAAAAAGGAAACCAGGAAACGAGAGCACGCGAGGCAAAGGACAAGCATCCATTTGGGGTTTGCCGGAGGGTCCATGCTGGGAGCAGACGCTGGATTAACATACGGTTTTAGCGCGGGAATTGGAGCTAGCGCCATTGACGCGGAATTTGGATTGGTTTTTTTTCCTGGTTTTTCCGAGGAAATCCTGGGAGAGAAGAAATCTGCTATGGGTATCAATCTTGGACTTAACTACGCTTTTTGGGGCCGGCGCTGGCACGCGAATATTGGCCCCGGGGTAACTATCTTAGCTATAAGCGATAAAGCGGAAGACGAAGAAACAACGTATCGTTATGCTATCCCCTTCGCTCAAGGCCATATTGATTGGTGTCTTGTCAGTAATATTTATATTAGACTGGGATATCACCTTGATTTTTACCCGGAAAAATTATCTCCCCTTTTCCCCGGCAATTCATATAAACGTACAGGAGATTTTTTCATGGTTCATAATCTATTATTTGGTGCGGTTTTTAGATTATAGAGATAACTTAATTTCCGCAAAGAAATTCTAAAGAAAAACCACCTTGGCGACATCTCTTTGACAAACCGATATGATTTGTTATACTCGTTATTACCATGAAAAAATGGAGTATCTTAAGTATACATCTTTTTTGTTAACGAGGAGTTTAAAATGAAAAGATTCTTGATGAGAAAACCGGCGGCTTTATTCGTCCTTGGTATCCTCTGTGTTTGGACTGTTTCGGCTCAAACGGCAGTAGAATTGGACAGCGCCGTGCAGCAGGCGGGCAAAGAGATTTCGGCAAAATTGTACAGTTCAACGACAATTGCATTGCTTAGCTGCGCTGCTCCAACCGACGCTATGTCCGCGTATGTGTTAAAAGAAATGGCTTCTACGCTGGAGAAGATAACTAAGATGGTGGTTATTCTTTCCCGTAATGATGTCGATCGCGCTTTGGCGGAATCAAAAGCTAAATCCACTGATAATATAACTGATGCGTCTGCTTTGCAGATTGGCAAAAAACTAACCGCACAGTATTTGGTAACCGGAGTAATGGAAAAAAACGGTGAAACATACCGTTTGAGAACCAGACTGATTAGCGTTCCCGCCAACAAAATGGAAGTATCCACGACAGCCAATATAAAAGATAGCGCTCTTGTACGTCAGCTTATACCTCCGGCCGCCGTGGCGGCCCCTGTTGCTCCGTCTGCAACTCCGGCCCCTGCACCAGCTCCGGCGACAGCCCCCGCTCCCAAACCTGCGCAGGCTCCGGCAGTGTCTTCCGGCGTTTATAAAATAGGTGACACCGGTCCAGCCGGCGGCATTATCTTCTACGACAAGGGGAACAATACAAACGGCTGGCGCTATTTGGAAGCCGCTCCCTTAGAAGGGGAATTTTTAGTTGTATGGAGTGTGCGTGATACATTTGTAGAAAACACACAACAATCTATCGGAAACGGTAGCCGGAATTCTGTTCTTATTGTTGAACAATTCAAACAAACTTCCGGTGAATGGGATACAGCGGCACAGAAAGCCGATGATTTAACCCTGAACGGCTATAACGATTGGTTTTTACCCAGCAGGGCAGAATTGGATCAGATGTACGGAAACCTTAAACGGAAGAATCTGGGTGAATATAAAAATGAGTGGTATTGGTCTTCCTCGGACTCAAGCAAATATTATGCGCAAGCTCAAAATTTCAGAGATGGCAGCATTTCAACAGCCGGGAAAGGTAATAAATACTACGTCCGTCCCATCCGCCATGTTCCGGGAGCTTAACGGCGTAAAGTTTTCGCTCTTGCAGGTGCAGCGCATTGCTGTCAGTCCCGTTTTTTCATAGTGCTGTTAGCTGACATATATGCGCTGGATTAGCAGGGACATGTAACAATTTCCCTGCAATTCCCCACTGCGCCGTTAGAAATGTATGCCCACATAATTCGCCTGCCTGACGGCATGAGCTAAAGTTTTGGACATACATTTTGCTTATTCCACAGGCGTCAACATAACCGCCGGTTCCATCACTTCATGGATACCGGTAGTGCCAAGGCGAACCCGCGACAAAATCAGCGCGGAATTGCCAATAACTTCAACTTTGTAAACAGTACGGCCTTCCGGGGCTTCGCCTGCATCATCAGGACGAAGTTCCAGAAGGTCGTTCTCGTCAACTTTAAAGAAAACATAATGACCGCTTTTTTCGCCGGAATTGATTGTGTAAACGCCCGTATCAAAAAATTGCAGCCTCCCCAAAGAGCTGTCAAAAAGGGCGTTTAATGACGCTTTTATAGAAGATTTTGGCTTTTCCGCGTTTACAGCCCCGGCGCGGCGGTAGGTTCCGTCCCAAGATGTGTTCACTATTACCTTCATCCTTACGTCTTCAAACACCCTCAATTTTATGCTGTCAAGGGATTCCAGTTCAATATCAATAAACCGCAGCAATGTGGTAATCGAAATATTCTGGCTTCTTACATACAGACCGTAACGGGTCGGCATGGAATTTTGCCAGCGAAATACCTGCTGTGCTTCATCGCCAAAAAAGATTATTTCCCTGCTTGCAGGATCAAAAAAGATATACTGTTTTAAATCAATCATCCCCTGAGGACTTACATAGTACCAAAGATCATGGGTAAAATTTTCAAAAACCCCGGGAGCGCCGCTTAAAATCTCCCGTACCCGCCGTTGTTCAATTTGAGCGCCTGGTATTCTGGAAACATTGGTTCTTTCATATTGATTTGTTCCCGGATTATAAGAATAGATTGTTTCCAACTGATCCATTATATTGGTCGAAGATGTGTCGTGGCCGTAAGCGGCTATATTAAAACTTTGACCGCTTGTAATACCCTGCTGATAAGCCATAGAACGGGAAGTTTCCTGAATTACTATAGAACCGTCAATCTGCAATTCCGCTATTTTTGTATAAGGCTGCTCCCTTTGCGCAAACGAGTTTCGCCTGAAAACAGTTATTGTATGTTCATATTGATTGTTCATTCCTGATACTATGACACAGTTGATCCTGTCCCCGATAAGGTCCTGCGTGAACAGGGATATTGTTTCTGAACGTGTTGCGGCAGTGGGAGCGTCCCATTGTCTTTTATATTCTCTGCTTTGTTCATCGTAGACTATGCCGGTAATATACAACGGCTTTGCCGCATCGTTGGCATAGCGGTAAACCACAAACTGTTCTTCCGTAACGCC